>NZ_JBHXBG010000106.1:0-19976 GCF_042726755.1 Promicromonospora sp. NPDC060271
GGGCGCCCGCCCGGAGCCGAGCGGGTCAGCCCTGGTCGAGGCCCAGCAGGTCGTCCTCGGTCTCGCGGCGGACGAGCACCCGTGAGGCGCCGTCCGACACCGCGACGACCGGAGGCCGCGGCAGCATGTTGTAGTTCGACGCCATGGACCGCCCGTAGGCGCCGGTCGCGGCGACCGCGAGGAGGTCGCCTGCCCGCACGTCCGCGGGGAGCCGCACCTCGTGCACGACGATGTCGCCCGACTCGCAGTGCTTGCCCACGACGCGTGCCAGCACGTTCTCCGCGGCGGACGACCGGCCGACGATCTCCGCGTGGTAGGCAGCCCCGTACAGAGCCGGGCGGATGTTGTCGCTCATGCCGCCGTCGACGGACACGTAGGTACGCGTGAAGTCGGCACCGCCGTCGTCCGACACGGTGACCGGCTTGACCGTGCCGACTGTGTAGAGCGTGAGGCCCGCCGGGCCGACGATCGCCCTGCCGGGTTCGATCGAGAACCGCGGCAGGTTCGTGCCGAGCTCCTTGCACACCCCTGCCACCGACTGCGCGATGTCCTTGGCCACGCGCTCGGGGTCGAGCGCGACGTCACCGGGCAGGTAGGCGATGCCGTAACCGCCGCCCAGGTCGATCTCGTCGACGAGCAGGCCGGACCGCTCCGCCAGGTCCGCCCGCAGCCGCAGCACCACGCGTGCGGCGGCCTCGAAGCCGTCGGGGTCGAGGATCTGGGAGCCGATGTGCGAGTGGATGCCCAGCAGCTCCAGCTCGGGGTGCTTCAGCACCGCGAGCAGCGCGGCCATCGCCGGGCTGGTCGCCCCGGACCCCGCGTTGACCGACAGCCCGAACTTCTGGTCCTCGTGCGCCGTCGCGATGTACTCGTGGCCACCGGCATGCACACCGGTGGTCACCCGGACCATGACAGGTGCCACGACGCCGCGCTCGCGGGCGAGGCGAGCGACCCGCTCGATCTCGACCAGCGAGTCCACGATGATGCGGCCGACGCCGGCGTCGAGCGCCCGCAGGATCTCGGTGTCGGACTTGTTGTTGCCGTGCAGGCCGATCTCGGCGCCGGGAACCTCGGCTCGGAGCGCGATGGCCAGCTCGCCGCCCGACGCGGTGTCGACCCGCAGGCCTTCCTCGCGCGCCCAGCGTGCGACGGCCACGGTGAGCAGCGCCTTGCCCGCGTAGTACACGTCGACGCCCGTCCCGACGGCGCCGAACGCCGCCTCGAACGCCGTGCGGTAGGCACGGGCCCGCATGCGGAAGTCGTCCTCGTCCAGCACGTAGGCGGGCGTGCCGTGCTGAGCGGCGAGCTCGCGCACGTCGACTCCGCCGACGGCGACCGCTCCGTCCGGCAGCCGCCCGACGCCGCTCGACCAGGGCGGTCCGCTCACATCGGGGCCCATCACGTACCCGCCCATCACATCCGCTCCGGCGCGCTCACACCCAGCAGGTCCAGGCCGTTGGCGAGGACCGTGCGGACGGCGTCGTTCAGCCACAGGCGCGCGCGGTGCGCGTCCGTGACCTCCTCGTCCGGGTACGGCGTGACGCGCAGCTTCTCGTCGTCGTTGTACCAGGCGTGGAAGTCGCCGGCGAGCGCCTCCAGGTAACGGGCGACGCGGTGCGGCTCGCGCAGCTCGGCGGCCTGGGCGACGATCCGCGGGAACTCGGTGAGGCGGCCGATCAGGGCCGTCTCCGAGGCGTGCGAGAGCTGCGCCGGGTCGAACCCGTCGGCACGGCGCACGCCGCGCTCGACGGCCTTGGCCCCGATCTGGACCGTCCGGCTGTGCGCGTACTGCACGTAGAACACCGGGTTGTCGTTGGACTGCTTGATCATGTCCTCGCCCTGCAGCTCCAGCGGCGTGTCCGCGGGGTAGCGGGCCAGGGAGTAGCGGACGGCGTCCTTGCCGATCCAGTCGACGAGGTCGCGCAGCTCGATGATGTTGCCGGCGCGCTTGGACAGCTTGGCGCCGCCGACGTTGACGAGCTGGCCGATCAGCACCTCGATGTTCGTCTCCGGGTCGTCCCCCGCGCAGGCGGCGATCGCCTTGAGGCGGTTGACGTACCCGTGGTGGTCGGCGCCGAGCAGGTAGATCTTGCCCGGGAACCCGCGGTCCTTCTTCGACAGGTAGTACGCGGCGTCGGCGGCGAAGTAGGTGGGCTCGCCGTTCGCCCGGACCATCACGCGGTCCTTGTCGTCCGTGAAGTCCGTTGTGCGCAGCCAGACGGCGCCCTCCTGGTCGAACACGTGCCCCTGCTCGCGCAGGCGGGCCACGGCCTTCTCCACGGCGCCCGAGCTGTGCAGCTCACGCTCCGAGAACCAGACGTCGAAGTGGACGCCGAAGCCCTCCAGCACCTCGCGGATCTCCGCGAGCTGGTGCTTGTAGCCGGCCTCGCGGGCGACGGCGATCGCTTCGTCCCGCGGCAGCTCCGGCAGGTCCGGGTGGTCGGCGAGCACCTTGGCGGCGAGCTCCTTGACGTACTCGCCGCGGTAGCCGCCCTCGGGTACCTCGGTGTCCGTCGCGCGCGCCAGGACGGACTCGCCGAAGCGGTCCATCTGTGCGCCGGCGTCGTTGATGTAGTACTCGGCGGCCACCTCGGCGCCGGCGGCGCGGAGGATGCGGCCCAGCGAGTCGCCGAGCGCGGCCCAGCGGGTGTGACCGATGTGCAGCGGACCGGTCGGGTTGGCGCTGATGAACTCCAGGTTGATCACCTGGCCGGTCAGGGTCTCGCCCCGGCCGTACGCGGCGCCCGCCTCGACGATGGTGCGCGCGAGCTCGCCCGCCGCGCCGGCGTCGAGCGTGATGTTGAGGAAGCCCGGGCCGGCCACACCAACGGACTGGATGCCCGGCGTCGCGCCGAGGCGGGCGGCCAGGTCCTCGGCCAGGGCGCGCGGCGTCGTACCCGCCTTCTTCGCGAGCTGCAGGGCCACGTTCGTGGCCCAGTCCCCGTGCTCTCGCTGCCTGGGTCGCTCCACGTGGACCGACGCCGGGACGGCGTCGGCGGGCAGGGCGAGCGTGCCGTCGGCGACGGCCGCGGCGAGGGCAGCACTGAGTGCTTCGGAGAGCTGGGTAGGCGTCACCCGACGATTCTACGGGCGAGCGCCGACACGAGGCCCACGCTTTCCACAGGCCGGATGCGTCGAGCGACGGAAGGTTGCCGGACGAGTGTCACAGGTATGGATGCACGTCTCGCGTCCGTCACCTGGTAGTCTCGTTTCGGCCGATACGGTGAGCGGTAGCTCACGGATCTCGGCCACGCGCCTGTAGCTCAGTGGATAGAGCGTCTGCCTCCGGAGCAGAAGGTCGGGGGTTCGAATCCCTTCAGGCGCACAGCGCCCCTCACCAGGCACTACACCAGGTGAGGGGCTTTTTCGTGCCCGGGTCCTGAGGGCTGTTCCCCGCCAGTTTCCCCGCCACGGGATGCTCACCGGCCCCGCTCCGCGTACGTGTTGAGCGCCGCCGCAGCGAGGTTCAGCGCGTCGTCGTGAGGTCGGGTGTACAGGTTGGTCACCCGCAGGTCGCTGTGCCCGGCGATGTCCCGCACCACATGGAGCTTCACGCCAGCCTCCAGCAGATTGGTCAGCGCCGTTGCCCGCAGATCGTGGATCCGGAACCCGACGAAACCCATGCAGGCGACCCGCTTGGACCATCCGACCTTCCTCGCCAGGGTGTTCCGACGAACGACCTTCTCTCCCCGCTCCGACCGGAACAGCAGGTCACCCGCACGCCGGCCAGCCGTCAACGCACGGATCGGCTTCACCAGGTGGAGCGGGATCGGGACGGTCCGGTCCTCACCGTTCTTCAGCGGCCCCCACACGAGGTTGCCGTCTCGCCAGTAGCCGTCCTTCAGCGGCTCGTCGAGTTCTTCCTTCGACACCTCGGTGACCTGCCGCTGCAGCTCGATCACACCGCGGCTGAAGTCGACATCGCCGACGTGCAGACCAGCCGCTTCGCCGTACCGCAGTGCGGCTGTTCCCATGAGGTCGACCATTAGGGCGTACGTCTCCCCCGCTGGCAGTACGCGGATGCCCTCCACCAGCTCAGGACCCGCCTACGATTCGCGGTGTGGACGCACTCAGCGCCGGACTACGTGACCTCGCTACGGCTCAAACGAACGAACAGCTCGTCAACGCCCTGTGGGACCTGCGCGACTCGGCGTACGACAACCCCACCGCCTGGAGCGACTTCACAGCGGAGGTCTTCCTGCAAAGCCTCGCGGCCGAACTGGAGCAAGACAGCGGCCCACTCACGACCAGTGCGGTAGTCCGTGCTCTCGCGAAGGCGATCGATCCGCGACCGACCCGAGGCTAGGTCTCGGCCGAGGTTCAAGGGCCTCCGGCGGGCACCTGCCGGAATCAAGAGGATCGAGGGACCGCGGTGCCCCTGTTCCTCCGTCATCCATTGGCTTGACCGGGACCCTGACACCGAACCCGCCAGCAGCGCAACAGGTCCCGCCGACAACCAGCACCACCGCGCCGAAGCTCGATGAGCGGGACCTGTTGCACTACCGGCAGAACCGACGTCCGAGACGTGCCCCGCGCCAACGGATGACGGAGGAACAGGGACCCCGAAGCAGGAGCATGGTGAGGTCACAGACCCGCATGACCGAGCCAGCGCTTCCCCGTCAATCTCCCCGCCAAACCATCCCGGCCGCTCGCGCGAGCATGAGTTTCCCGGGCGTTCCGGGCCGGGCGATCCGCAGAAACACGCGGATACGGCATAGGCCGAAGTCCTCCGGAGCAGAAGGTCGGGGGTTCGAATCCTTTCAGGCGCACAGACAGAAACAGGCCGCGACCAGCACACACGCTGATCACGGCCTGTCGTTTTGCCCGCTCTCGCGACCCTCCTCTCGGCTACTGCTGGCCTACAGGTCGCTGCGTACGCCGAAGGCAAGTCGCTCTACGGTGCTCTGCAACTCGTCCGAGCTGTCATCAGTTCACGGGAGGGAGACCGGACCGCCACACACAGGTGGCTCGAGGCCCGCGCCGGGGACGTCGGCCCAGGCAGAAGCGACTTCGGAACGGAGTTCGGCCCGGTCAACGTGGATATACACGCGGTCACCGCGTCGGTAGACCTGCGCGATGCCGGGATGGCACTGGACCTGGCCGAGCAAATCGGCACGAGCGAGCTCTCGGCGGAGCGGCAGAGTCGGCTGTTCCTCGACAAGACGAGGGCGTACACGCAGCGTCGGCAGGTGGGCGAGGCAGTTGCCGCGCTCCTCGAAGTGGAGGAACTGGCACCGGAGCAGATCCGCTCGCACCCGTTGGCTCGGCAGGCCATCCATGACCTCACGCAGATCAGTCGCCGGACCCCTATGGACCCACAGGAGCTAGCCCAGCGCGCGACAGTCACTTGAGCGAGTCCATGCCGGACCGGCGGCGGTCCCACCTTCCAAGGTCGGGACCGTCGCCGCTTCACTACCTGAAATTTGTCACCCTTAGTTTCTTTCTCCGGTACCGGCCCCTACTGCGATGCTCAATGCACTTTCAGCCGACTGAGGGACGCTCCCATGAGTATCGAAATCACACACATTCGCTTGTCCGGCTCGATCCGGCAGCACGAGTACATCACCCACCTCCGGTGGAAGAACGAGAACGATGGGTCGACCGGCGACAGCACCAAGGCCACCCTCGTGGACTGGATCGACAACAAGAAGGGGGTTGCGCACGTCGGAAGCGGATCTGTGCAGGTCAATGTCGGCACAGTCCACCCCGATGGAGGCACGCCGTACCTGCGCACCTATGCGGACGGGAAGTGGACGAACAATCTGCTGTCTCTCCCAGAGTTCTGACCAGTCTGATTACGGCCTGCCCAAGAGTGTAAGTGAGGGTCCACACCCCCCAGCTCTGGGCGGTGCCGCAATGGACGACCTCTCAAACCCAGTTCACCCGGGGTGACCGGGCCGCCTGCGCGCCGAGTGTCGGTGTCGGGGGCTACGGTCGCGGCTATGAAGAAGTGGGTCATGCCAGAGCACTCCAACAAGGCGGTCCAACGAGCGAGCCGAACGATCGGCAAGGGAACGGGCACACCGGAGGAGATCCAGGCTGCGCGCGATGTGCTGAGTAACTACCGCCTCGCCCACGCGTTCCCACTCAACGCCGTGACGGTGACCGTGCGGCAACGCGCGCTCGACATCAACCCGAACGCCGTCGTCGCGGAGCGTCGGAAGCGCCTGCCCACCATCCTCGACAAGCTCAAGCGCCACCCCACGATGAGTGTGACGACCATGCAGGACCTCGGCGGGTGCCGGGTGGTCCTGGACAACGTCTCTGAGGTCGAACACTTGGTAACCATCCTCCGCGAGTCACCCAGGGCTAAGAACCGCGTCAAGCGGGTCTACAACTACCTGCGAGAGGACCCGGGGCCGCGCGACTCCGGCTACCGCGGCGTGCACCTGGTCTACGAGTACGGCGCCTCCAAGCCTGAGTACCAGGGCCTGCGGATCGAACTACAGGTGCGCACGCGGCTTCAGCACGCGTGGGCTACCGCCGTTGAGACTATGGACCTGTTCTCGGGCAGCGAGTTGAAGTACGGCAAGGGTGACCCGGCTGTGCTCCGGTTCTTCGTCCTGGTCAGTTCCCTCATGGCCTACGAGGAAGGGACCGCACCCGTGCCCGATGCCGACGGGTCGCCGGCGGAACTCACCAGCGAGCTGCGGCAGCTGGAGGCGGAGATCGGAGTCCTCGACCGGTTGCGCGGCTACGCGTCGATTGTCGGTGAACATGCTAAGACTGACCGCCGCAACACGCTGACGCTCGAACTCCGACGAAGTGAGGGCCATCTGACTGTGACCGTCCACGAGACGTTGGCGGACGCAGAAACCCGGTTGACTGAGTTGGAGGCTCTTGACGACGACGACCTGGATGCCGTGCTCATCAATATCGCGCGGATTAGCCAGCTGCGAGACGCGTACCCGAACTACTTCGCGGACACCGGTCGGTTTACCGACTTCGTGGCGTCACGGACTGGCAGTCACTGAGGGGACTACGAGAACGCGGCTCACAGCCGCCAGCGAGCACAGCCCAGTCGCAAAGCGCATCCAGCGCTCTCGGCACGTCCGGGCTGCTGGGCTATCTGCTGGCCCACGGGGACATGCAGGCCCGTACGGCGCTGCACGAATTCGAACAGGTCTGCGCCCGGCGGACCTCGACGGGGCACGCAGATAGGCGACCGTCTTTGGCTCCGGAGCAGAAGGTCGGGGGTTCGAATCCCTTCAGGCGCACCCTGTGATGACGCGGGACATCGTTGATCGATGTCCCGCGTCATCGTTCGTTTCGACGCCCGGTTCTCGGCCCGTAACCGTGCGTAATCGTTCTGGAAGCGGACTTCGCCCGCGACAGCCGGCCCTGCCCTGATCTCGATCGCCGAAGCGGCTCGGCGTCGAACCGCAAGTTACTGGTCACACCGTGGGCGAACCGCAGGTCGTGTGTCGATCTGGGCATTGATCGACGTGTTTCTTGCGGCTCGGCGGCCTGGGCCACGATCAACGTGCGGTTGGACGCCGAACAGCTTGAGACGGGTGTGACCAGTACGCATGCCGGTCACTACCGGTTTCAATTTGCCTGTGCGGCCCTGTCGCGGTGCGTGGAGCGGGTCGGCCTGACGGCGGGTCGACCCCACGGGTCAGGCCGGCGCAACGACCTCCGCCCCGCAGGACAGGCACATCAGTGTGTACTCGACCACTTCGCCGTGCTCGAACCGCACGCCCATCTCGACGGAGTATTCGTCGCACTCAGGGCACGTCCAGATCCAGACGCCGTCCTCGTCATCCTCGTCGCCCTGCTTCGCCGATCGGATGATTTCAGCCCATTCGTCGCTTTTCATGGCCTGGGACCCTATCGCCTCCCTGGGGAAGAGCAGGCAGCCCGACGCACCTGGTCCCAACACCTCGCCGACGCCCCTCACGACCAGGTCGACGGCGCCGGAACCCGAAACCCGAGCGTCCGCAGCACCCGCCAGAAGTACTCGGCGACCTCCCCGGCCGACACGTCGTCGGGATAGTTCGTGAGATGCACCGCCACGGCGCCGGTGAGCATCGCCTGGACCATCTCGACGTCGGCATCCGCCGCGAGCCCGCCCTCGTCCCGAGCGCGGATCACCAGGTCATGGACACTCTGGTCGCGCGAGCCGGCGCTCGCCGCGCGGAAGGCCGCCCACAGCTTCGGATGCTCACGCGGCACCGACATCATCCGGCGCAGCAAGATCCGCGACCGGGGAGTGCTCAGGCCGGCCGACCAGGTGGCGACCAGGTCGGCCAGGCTCGGCTGCTCGGGGACCTGGAAGGAGACGAGCACCGCGGCCTCGTTCGCGACGAGGGCCGCGACCGCCAGGTCGTCACGCGTCGCGTACCGGCGGTAGACCGTGGTGCGAGCGACTCCCGCGCGCTTCGCCGCCTGATCGATGCTCACGCCCTCGACGCCCGCCTCGGCGATCAGGTCGAGGGCCGCTGCCAGCACGGCGTCGTCCGCTCTCAGGTCGCGTGGCCTGCCCGGGGGCCGGCGCTGTTCGCTCCTCACCCCGAAACGATACGTGGGTGTAGCGAATCCAGCCGGGCGAGCGGAGAACCTGTCCGGCGACCCCGCTACCGCTCGCACCAGGGGGCGGCTACTGTCCCGGTATGCCCGACGAGTCCGTGGACTTCTATCCGTCCCGTGCGCACGTTCTCACGCTCGCCCTCGCCACCCTCGCGCTGGTGGTGCTCTGCGCGGTGGCCGCCCGTCTCGCTTTCGACGCCGCACAGACGAGCGCCGCACCGGCCACGCTCGCCGTCGTCTCGCTGAGCGCCATCGGCGTCCTGGTCTTCACCGGCCTGGGGCTCCTCATCGTGCGCCGCCTGCTCCTGCCCACCTGGCCCGTGCTCACCCTCGACGGCGAAGGGCTGACCGACTGGCTGCCCAATCTCGGCGTCGAGCGGGTGCTCTGGACCGAGGTCACCGGCGTCCGTGAGGCCCGGCTGACCTTCCGGCGGGTGCTCGCCGTGGACGTGACAGACCCGAAGGCCGTGGTCGCGCGCCAGCGGACGTTCGTCCGGCGTATCGCCGCCTCGGCCAACATCGCGCTGGTCGGCACGCCGGTCGTGCTGAAGCCCGGGAGCATCGACAACCGCCCCGAGGTGATCGCCGCGGCTCTGAGCACGTTCGTGGGCGGCAGGGTCCTAGACAGCAGCGCGCCGCGCACCGAGCCGGTTGCGTAGACTTCTTGAATCATCCGCAGGCAACCATCTGCGGAACGGCACGTACGAGAAGCACCTACCGAGCATGGCGAGGGACCTCACATGAGCGATGATCGCTTCGACGAGCCCGCCCCGGCCGAGGCCGACCGCGGCTACGCCGACTTCGAGTTCGAGCGCCGGTTCTTCGTGCGCGACCTCCCGGCCGAGCTCCGGGACGCGCCGGCCCTCATCGTCCAGTCCTACTTCCTGGCCGACGACGGTTACGCCCTCCGGGTCCGCGTCCAGGCCGGTGACGTCGACGCCGACCTGACCGGCGACACCGATCCCGCGGAGCTCCTGCGAGCGCACGTCGCGGACATCGACTTCGCGGCGGTCACGGTCAAGGGGCCGGCCGTAGGCGGCACCCGCTACGAGGCGGAACGGGAGCTGGACCCCAGCATCGGCGTCGAGCTGGTCCGCCGCGGCGGGGCACCGATCGTCAAGGTCCGCTACGCCGTCTGGCTCGGGGCGGACGGCTGGTCGATCGACGTCTTCGGTGGCGCCAACCATCCTCTGGTGGTGGCCGAGTGCGAGCGCTCCGGCCCGGTCACGGGCCTGCAGATCCCGGACTTCTGCGTCACCGAGATCACCGACGACCGCCGGTTCTCCAACGAGTCGCTCGCCATGGAGCCCTACAGCGCGTGGGCACCGTCGTTCGCCGCCGAGCTCGCGAGCGACGGCCCAGTGTTCCGCCAGGACTTCGGACCGAACACCCACCTGCGCTTCTGACGCGCCGCCAAGTCCATCAGCCCTGCCACTCGCCCTTCTCGACGACGCCCGACACGAACTCCCAGTGCCACGGCTCGTACTTGCTCCCGCCGAGCTGGGCCCACGAGGGGTTCTGCCAGCCGTAGGACGGCGCGTTGGCCCAGAGCCACGAGAAGACCTCGCTGTCCCCGGTCTCCTTCGAGCAGAGGTCGATCGCGAGGCCCCAGCCGTGCATCGACGTGCCGGGCGAGGCCGCGAAATACCCCCTGGCGGCCTTGATCTCGTACTGCGTGCTCAGGTCGCGGTAGCTCGCCACGAGGCACATCTCCCGCCCGAACGACGCGCGGAACGCCTCGTTGAGCGCGCTGAGCGACATCGCGGCATCGGGCCGCAGGTACTCCCCCGCCTGCCACAGCTCGCACAGGGAGTGGTCCGCGAGCGCACCGTTGGTGCCCTCGACGGGGGCGCTGACGTCGCAGTCCGGCAGCGGGCTGCGGTCGAGCGAGCGGCTGGCCGCCGACTCGGGCCTGGTGATCGTCTCGGCCCGGACGACGGCCGCGGAAGTCTTCGGGCGCTCGACGGGCTGCGTCACGAGGTCGAGCACGTTCGGCCCGGTGTGCGGGGCCTCGACGTCGAACGGGGACTCGCCGGACTCGGCGGTGCCCTGCACGAACGGGGCGGCGATGGTCGCGGCGGCCAGCGTGCCGATCACGGCCGCCCGGGAGACGATCCGCTGCCCGGCGGGCACGGACGACGTCGGCCTGGTGGGACGGGTGATCGCCCCGGTGACGACCTGGTCGAACGACGTGGCGCTCCGGGTCGCCACCGGCTGGCTCGCCCGCGCGGGCGACGGCTGGACCGGCGTCGGCTGGATCTGCGTCGGCTGCACCTGCGGCCGCTGCACCTGCAGGCGCCGTGCCCGTGCTCCCTGGGCCCGCAGCACGTGCGCACGCAGGGCCTGGGCCTGCTGCTCCTCCGCCTCGCGCCGGGCGCGGCGCGTCATGGGCGCAGGCTGCAGGCTCGTCACAGCCGTGGACTCCACTGATCCTCCGTCGTCGAACGTCCGCGGCCCCTCGCGGTGTCCATGTCGCACGAGACACTAACCGCGGCCGGCCAGCCTGCCAAGCCCCGCCGGGACATCGCCCGACCCGCACATGACGTGATCACTACCTGTTCATGCCTTCCCGACGTCCCGTCCCAACGGCCCTGGACCTCGACGGCGCCGGACCTCACCGGCGCTGCATCGCATCGCGCACCTCGCCCACGAGCTCCTCCAGGATGTCCTCGAGGAAGACGACGCCGAGGACCTGGCCCTCCGTACCCTCGACGCGCGCGAGGTGCGACCCGGACCGCTGCATGACCCGCAGCGCGTCCTCGACCTCGTCGTGGGGCCCGACGGCGGCCAGCGCGCGGACCCGCCACACCGCCACCGGCTCGAACCGGGCGGGTCCCGTCGCGTAGAGAACGTCCTTGAGGTGCAGGTAGCCGACCAGCTCGTCGCCGTCCTCGCCGTGCGTCACGACGGGGAACCTGCTGAAGCCGTGCTTCGACACCAGCCGTTCGACGTCGTCGGGCGTGCTGTTCTCGTCGACCGCCACCAGGCCGCTGACGGGCACCATGACGTCGCTCGCCGTGCGGTTGGAGAACTCGATGGCGCCGGTCAGGAGGCCCTGCTCGTCGCGGAGGACGCCCTCGGCCTGCGAGTGCTCGACGATGGACTGCACCTCCTCCGCGGTGAACGCGGAGGCGACCTCGTCCTTCGGCTCGACGCCCGCCAGCCGCACGGCGTGGTTGGCGATCCAGTTCAGGCCGCCGATGACGGGACGCAGCACGCGGGCAAGCAGCACCAGGGGCGGCCCGAACCACATGACCGCCCGGTCCGGGCCGGACACCGCGAGGTTCTTCGGCACCATCTCGCCCAGCACCACGTGCAGGTACACGACCAGGGACAGCGCGATGACGAGGGCTATCGGGTGGGTGAGGTCGTCGCTCACCCCGAGGCGGTGCAGCGGCCCCTCGAGAAGGTGCGCGAGCGCTGGCTCCGCCACGATGCCGAGGCCGGTGGAGCAGACGGTCACGCCGAGCTGGGCGCAGGCCAGCATGAGCGACACGTGCTCCATCGCCCACAGGACGGTGGTCGCCCGCCGGTCCCCCGCCGCGGCGAGCGGCTCGATGGCGCTGCGGCGCGCGGAGATGACGGCGAACTCCGCGCCCACGAAGAAGGCGTTGCCCGCGAGCAGCACGAGGCCCATGACCAGTGCGGTGGTCGTGCTCATCGGCTCGTCCCCTTGTCGCTGTCCGGCCGGGGCAGCGAGCGAACCCGCACCCGCTCGACACGGCGCCCGTCCATCGCCTCGACGCGCAGGGTCACGCGGGCGGCCACGGTCCCCACCGTGACCTCGTCGCCGACGGCGGGCACGCGACCGAGCTCTGCCATGACGAGGCCACCGAGCGTCTCGTACGCGGCCCCCTCCGGAACCTCGATCGCGGTGTACTCGACGAGCTCGTCCGGGCGCAGCACGCCAGGCACTATCCACGACCCGTCAGCGGCACGGGCCGCGCCGGCTCGCCTGGGGTCGTGCTCGTCGGCGACGTCGCCCACCAGCTCCTCGACGACGTCCTCCAGCGTGACGACGCCGGAGGTGCCGCCGTACTCGTCGACGACCACCGCCATCTGCATACCGAACCCGCGCAGCTCCACGAGCAGCGGGCCGAGGCGCACCGTCTCGGGGACGCGGGGCGCGTCCACCATGAGGGCGGCCGCGGGCACCTCGTCCCGGCGGTCGTGCGGCACGCCGACCGCACGCCGCAGGTGCACGAGGCCGACGACGTCGTCCCGGTCCTGACCGATCACCGGGAACCGCGAGTGCCCGGTGCGACGGGCGAGGGCGACGACGTCGGCCGCGGTCGCCGCCCGGTCCAGCACCGACATGCGCAGGCGGTCGGTCATGACGTCGCGCGCGCTCAGCGTGTCCAGCTCGATCGAGTTGGTCAGCAGCGTCGCGACGGACTCCTCGAGCGTGCCCTCCTCCGCCGAGCGGCGCACCAGCGAGGCCAGCTCGGACGCGGACCGGGCTCCGGAGAGCTCCTCACGCGGCTCGACGCCCAGGCGCCGCAGCAGGGCGTTGGCGGAACCGTTGAGCACGGCGATCAGCGGTTTGAAGGTGATGGTGAACACCCGCTGCAACGGCACCACCAGACGCGCGGTGGCCAGGGGAGCCGAGAGCGCGAAGTTCTTGGGGATCAGCTCGCCGCACACCATGGAGAACACGTTGACCAGCACGACGGCCAGGACGCCCGCGAGGCCGGCCGAGACGGCGGTCGGCACGGACGTCGCGCCGAACGCCGCCGAGAGCAGGGAGTTCAGCGCCGGCTGTGCGGTGTAGCCGAGCAGGATGGTGGTCAGCGTGATGCCGACCTGGGCGGAGCTCAGCTCGGTCGAGAGGTGGCGCAGCGCGGTGCGTACGCTGCGGTCCCGCATGCTCCGGCCGGGTCTGTCCCCCTCCGAGTCGTCGGAGTCACCGATCACCGCTGGGTCGATGGTGACGAGGGAGAACTCCCCTGCCACGAAGACGGCAGTACCTGCTGTGAGAAGGACGCCGACGGCGACCATGATCCAGTCGCCGGTCATCTCGTGCTCCGGAGGGCGTTCGGGGGGTCTGGATTCTTCCCGGATCTTCGCTCGGGATATCGCTCGATCATCGTGAGACAGATCGTAGCCCGGAACGTTCCGGAAGGGCCGTGCCCGCCAGGCACACGGCTCGCGGACACGCAGTCAGGCCGTTATCAGGGTCTTATCAGGTAGGTACGGGCATGATTGGCCTATGTCATCTGGTAACCCCCAGCCGTCTGGGGCCTCGCAGCAGCCCGGTCCGGCGTCGGCCACGGCCTCGACCGGTCAGCAGAGCGCGACCGTGCTCGTGGTGGAGGACGAGCCGACGATCGCGACGGCCATCGCTCAGCGGTTGTCCGCCGAGGGCTGGCGGGTCGAGGTCGCACGCGACGGCCTGTCCGGCGTCGACGCCGCCTCGCGGCTGCGCCCGGACCTCGTCGTGCTCGACGTGATGCTGCCTGGCATCGACGGGCTCGAGGTCACGCGGCGCATCCAGGCCGAGCACCCGACGCCGATCCTCATGCTCACCGCACGGGACGACGAGACCGACATGCTGGTCGGCCTCGGCGTCGGCGCGGACGACTACATGACCAAGCCGTTCTCGATGCGCGAGCTCGTGGCCCGGATCAAGGCGCTCCTGCGCCGCGTGGACCGGGCGGCGCAGGCAGCCGCCACGACGCCGGCCGACCCGCCCATGATGATGGGCGACGTGACGGTGGACCGCGCCCAGCGCCGCGTCTACCGCGGCGGCGAGGAGGTCCACCTGACCCCGACCGAGTTCGAGCTGCTCGTCATGCTCGCCGGGTCGCCCAAGACCGTGCTCACGCGCGAGCGCCTGCTCGCCGAGGTCTGGGACTGGGCGGACGCCAGCGGGACGCGCACGGTGGACTCCCACATCAAGGCCCTGCGCCGCAAGCTCGGACCCGACCTGATCCGTACCGTGCACGGCGTCGGGTACGCGTTCGAGCCGCCTGCCAACCAGGCCAACCAGTAGTCCAGAAGAGGTTCCGATGAGACCGCACGTGCCCCGCGTCCCCGACGTGCGGCCGCTGGACCCGCTGCGCTCGCTCAAGATCAAGCTGGGCGTGCTCGTGGCCGTGACGGTCTCGGCGGCGGTGCTGATCACGTGGCTCGGTCTGCAGGCATCCCTGGGACCGAGCCGCACCTTCCCGCTGGCGATCATCCTGTCGCTGCTGCTCACGCAGGTCCTGGCCCGGGGCATGACGTCGCCGCTGCGGGAGATCACCGAGGCCGTCGAGGCCATGGCGGACGGCGACTACACCCGCCGGGTGCGCGCGACGAGCAGCGACGAGGTCGGGCAGCTCGCGCACGCCTTCAACCGCATGGCGGAGGACCTGGCCTCGGTCGAGCAGACCCGACGCGACCTGATCGCCAACGTGTCGCACGAGCTGCGCACCCCGGTCGCCGCGCTCAAGGCGCAGCTCGAGAACATGGTCGACGGCGTCGTCTCGCCCACCCCTGCCGCGCTGGAGCAGGCGCACGCCCAGACGGACCGGCTCACCCGGCTCGTCACCTACCTGCTCGACCTCTCGCGCATCGAGGCGGGCGCCTCGGCGCTGAACGTGGGCAAGATCGCCGTCGGCGACTTCCTCGAGGACTGCGCGGAGGACCTCTCGATGGTCGACGCCGCGAAGGACCTCCACTACGTCGTCGACGTCACGCCGGAGGACCTCTCCATAGAGGGCGACGCCGAACGCCTCCACCAGGTGGTCATGAACCTGCTGCAGAACGCGATCCGGCACTCGCCGCCGGGCGGCGTCGTCCGCCTGGACGCCTACCCCGTCGACAGCACAGAGGGCGCCGACGTCGTGCTGGAGGTCAGTGACGAGGGTCCAGGTATCGCCGCGGCGGACCGCGAGCGGATCTTCCAGCGGTTCGTGCGCGGCACCGGGTCGACGGCGGACCGGACCGACGGCCGGGGCCGGAACGGGTCCTCGGGCGACGCGTTCGGCGGCAGCACGGACGGGAGCACCGTCGGGTCGAGCGGCGGCACGGGGATCGGCCTGGCCATCGTCCGCTGGGCGGTCGAGCTGCACGGCGGGCACGTCCAGGTGGTCGACTCCGACCGGGGCGCGACGATGCGGGTCACGCTCCCGGCGCGGGCGCACCCGGCACCGGGTGTCTCGACCACGCACACGGACTGATCGCGTACGGAGTGATCGGGTAGTTTCCGGTGAGAAACCGAGAAGCCTAGGGGCGCGAGCGGTCGGAGCGTGAGACGGAGTCGCGTGATTTCTGTCACACACCCCAAAGATTGTCCGCTCCACACGTGGCCCCGTAACGCCGCGTTGGGGACTTCCAGGCCGAATGTTGCCCGGGGTTTGCTCAGCGTGCGACAAACATGACGAACCAACTTCTTTGGCGTCGTGGCGCCCCGCAGGGCCCGCGCGGCCAAGCCCACCGGCGGGCCAGAAGGGCCTACCCTTGGAGGGTCCGAAAACATTCGGGCTTCGCGTGCTGCGACAAGGGCGGCGCGCGACGAACGCAACTGTGGTGAAGGTGGGCGATCCGCGCGTGTCCCCTAAGGCTGGTTCAGAGTCGATCAGCGTGGCGAGCTCGTCATTCGGAGCCAACGAATGGCTTGTCGACGAGCTCTACCAGCAGTACCTCAAGGACAAGAACGCGGTAGACCCCGCGTGGTGGGACTTCTTCGCCGACTACACCCCCGGCGAGAACGGCTCCACCAAGGACGGCGCGCCGGCGGCGGCTCCGAGGGCTCCGGCCGACGCAGCGCCGGCCGACGGGGCTCCAGCCGGTGCGAGCGCGAGCCCGGCGACTCCCGCCCGGCAGTCGGCCACCCCGGTGACCGGTGGCACCGCCGCCTCCGAGGCCGCGCAGAAGGTGCGCAAGAAGCGCCTGCCGGCCGACCCGAAGGTCAACCCGGCCAACCCCATCGCCACCCCGCCCACCACGCACTACGCGGACACGTTCGAGCGTCCCGTCGCGCACCCGGACGCCGTCGACGACATCCAGAAGCTGCGCGGCCCCGCCGCGCGCGTGGTCACGAACATGGAGTCCTCGCTCGAGGTCCCCACCGCCACCTCGGTGCGCGCCGTGCCCGCCAAGCTGATGGTCGACAACCGCATCGTCATCAACAACCACCTCAAGCGTGGCCGCGGCGGCAAGATCTCGTTCACGCACCTCATCGGCTTCGCGCTGGTCGAGGCGCTGGCCGACATGCCGGTCATGAACGCGCACTACGAGCTGGTGGACGGCAAGCCGGGCATCAACCAGCCCGCGCACGTCGGCTTCGGCCTCGCGATCGACCTGGCCAAGCCGGACGGCTCGCGCCAGCTCCTGGTGCCAAGCATCAAGAAGGCGGAGGAGCTCGACTTCGCCGAGTTCTGGGCGGCCTACGAGGAGCTCGTGCGCAAGGCCCGCGGCAACAAGCTGGCCGTGCCCGACTTCCAGGGCACCACGATCTCGCTGACCAACCCGGGCGGCATCGGCACGGTGCACTCGGTGCCGCGCCTCATGCAGGGTCAGGGCACCATCATCGGCGTCGGCGCCATGGACTACCCGGCGGAGTTCGCCGGTGCGTCCGAGGAGCAGCTAGCCCGGATGGGCATCTCGAAGGTCATGACGGTCACCTCGACCTACGACCACCGGATCATCCAGGGTGCGCAGTCCGGCGAGTTCCTGAAGATCATCTCGAACAAGCTGCTCGGCCTGGACGGCTTCTACGACCGCGTGTTCGCGGCGCTGCGCGTCCCGTACGAGCCCGTCCGCTGGGTGCGCGACAACACGGTCGACGCCGACGTCGAGGCCGCCAAGCCGGCCAAGATCGCCGAGGTCGTCCAGTCGTACCGCTCGCGCGGCCACCTCATGGCCGACACGGACCCGCTGGCCTACCGTCAGCGCAAGCACCCGGACCTGGACATCCAGAACCACGGCCTGACGCTCTGGGACCTGGACCGCACGTTCCCGACGGCCGGCTTCGGCACCAAGCCCAAGGCGACGCTGCGCGAGATCCTCGGCCTGCTGCGCGACTCGTACTGCCGCACCATCGGCATCGAGTACATGCACATCGCCGACCCGGCACAGCGCAAGTGGCTCCAGGAGCGCCTGGAGGCGGGCTACGCCAAGACGCCGCGCGAGGACCAGCTCCGCATCCTGCGCCGCCTGAACTCCGCCGAGGCGTTCGAGACGTTCCTGCAGACCAAGTTCGTCGGGCAGAAGCGCTTCTCGCTGGAGGGCGGCGAGTCCCTGATCCCGCTGCTCGACGCGATCCTGTCGCGGGCCGCCGAGGGTGGCCTCGACGAGGTCGGCATCGGCATGGCCCACCGCGGCCGCCTGAACGTGCTGGCGAACATCGCGGGCAAGAGCTACGGCCAGATCTTCAAGGAGTTCGAGGGCCAGCTCGACCCCAAGAGCGTCCAGGGCTCCGGCGACGTGAAGTACCACCTCGGCACCGAGGGCACGTTCACGTCCGAGTCCGGCGCCACCACGCGCGTCTACCTCGCGGCCAACCCGTCGCACCTGGAGGCCGTCGACCCGGTGCTCGAGGGCATCGTCCGCGCCAAGCAGGACCGCATCGACCTGGGCGGCGACGGCTTCTCCGTGCTGCCGATCCTGGTGCACGGCGACGCGGCCTTCGCGGGCCAGGGCGTGGTGCCAGAGGTGCTGAACCTGTCGCAGCTGCGCGGGTACCGCACGGGCGGCACGATCCACGTCGTCGTGAACAACCAGGTCGGCTTCACCACCGGACCGACGGCGTCCCGCTCGACCACCTACGCGACCGACGTCGCCAAGGGCTACCAGGTCCCGGTGTTCCACGTGAACGGCGACGACCCCGAGGCCGTCGTGCGCACCGCCGAGCTCGCCTTCGCGTTCCGCGAGCAGTTCGGCCAGGACGTCATCATCGACCTCATCTGCTACCGCCGCCGCGGGCACAACGAGGGCGACGACCCGTCGATGACGCAGCCGCTCATGTACAACCTCATCGAGACCAAGCGCTCGGTGCGCAAGCTGTACACCGAGAACCTGGTCGCCCGCGGTGACATCACCGTGGAGGAGGCCGAGGGCGCGCTGCAGGACTACCAGTCGCAGCTCGAGCGGGTCTTCACCGAGACCAAGTCGGGCTTCACGCCCGCCCCGCAGACGGAGCACCTCGCCGGCCTGGAGCGTCCCGAGTCCCAGCGTGAGGACGCCGGGACGATGGTGGGCTGGCAGACGGCGATCTCGCACGAGATGCTGCAGCGGGTCGGCGACGTGCACACCACGCCGCCCGAGGGCTTCACGATCCACCCGAAGCTCGCGCAGATGCTGGACAAGCGTCAGCTCATGGCGAAGGAGGGCGGCATCGACTGGGGCTTCGGCGAGCTCGTCGCCTTCGGCTCCCTGCTCGTCGAGGGCACCCCGGTGCGCCTCGCCGGGCAGGACTCCCGCCGCGGCACCTTCGTGCAGCGGCACGCGGTGCTGCACGACCGGGAGACCGGCGCCGAGTGGACGCCGCTGCTGTACCTGTCGGGCGACCAGGCCAAGTTCTGGGTCTACGACTCCTCGCTGTCGGAGTACGCCGCGCTCGGCTTCGAGTACGGCTACTCGGTGGAGCGCCCGGACGCCCTGGTGCTCTGGGAGGCGCAGTTCGGCGACTTCGTCAACGGCGCCCAGACGGTGATCGACGAGTTCATCTCGTCCGCCGAGCAGAAGTGGGGCCAGTCGTCGTCGGTCGTCATGCTGCTGCCGCACGGCTACGAGGGGCAGGGCCCTGACCACTCGTCGGCCCGCATCGAGCGGTTCCTGCAGCTCGGCGCGGAGAACAACCTGACGATCGCGCAGCCGTCCACCCCGGCGTCGTACTTCCACCTGCTGCGCCGCCAGGCGTACGCCCGCCCGCGCCGCCCGCTCGTGGTGTTCACGCCGAAGCAGCTCCTGCGTCTCAAGGCGGCGGCGTCCTCGGTGGAGGACTTCACGTCGGGCACGTTCCAGGAGGTCATCGGGGACTCGGTGGCCGACCCGGCCAAGGTGAACCGGGTGCTCCTGTGCACGGGTCGCGTGTACTACGACCTCCTCGCCGAGCGCACCAAGCGCGGCGACGACGGGGTGGCCATCGTCCGCCTCGAGCAGCTCTACCCGTTCCCGGAGGCGCAGATCCGCGCGGAGCTCGCCAAGTACGACGGCGCGGAGCTGGTCTGGGTGCAGGACGAGCCGCAGAACCAGGGCGCGTGGGGCTTCATCCACCTGGCCCTGCCGCTGGACATGCCGTACGTCAAGGTGGTCTCCCGCCCGGCGTCGGCCTCGACGGCCGCCGGCACCGCCAAGCTGCACCAGGCGCAGCAGAAGACGCTCCTCGAGCAGGCCTTCGCGCGCGGCTGACCGCACGGCTGACGGTTCCGTGAGAGGCGGGGGGGGCCGAGGGGGGTGGGCCCCCCACCGGGGCGGCCCCGGCCCCCGGGATAGCCGGAACCAGTCCCGATTTGAGAACC
>NZ_JBHXBG010000107.1:0-19937 GCF_042726755.1 Promicromonospora sp. NPDC060271
GCGATGGCCCGGTCGTCGTCGGGCGACCACTGGCGCAGCAGGGTGTGGTGCGGGTAGCGGCCCCGGCGGACCAGGTCGCGGACGGTGATGCCCTCGGGGGCGAATATCCCGCACTCAACGGGAACGGGTCAGGTCTCTGTCCAGGCTCGCCGGATCTGCTCGAAGCGGGTGGGCAGCGGCGGGCGCAGGGCGCCGTAGCGCGCGTTGGTCCGGTGCACGAACCGCCGCCACGACAGCACCAGCCCCTGCCGGCTGATCGGCAGGCCTGACGCGACGGTCGTCCCGTTGTCGTGCGTGTGGTGGACCGTGAGCAGCAGCGCCCTCGGCACCGAACCCTCGAGCTCCGCCGCGAGCTCCTCGCGCACGACCATCCAGTGCTTCAGCAGCACCACCAGGTCGGCCGGCAGCAGGTGCCGCCGTGGTGTGCGGTGCTTGCCGTGCCGCACCAGCACGCTGCCGTCCGAGGTCTTCGCCCGCGCCGGCCCGAGGTCGATGTCCTCGACCCGCACCCGCAGCAGGTCCCCGTACCGGGCGCCCGTCGCGCGCACCAGACCGGTGATCACGGCGAGCCGCACCGCCTCGGGCTTCGCGCCCGTCCGCATCGCCTCGGTGGAGAGCTCACGCCAGACCCACTCGGCCTCCTCGAGGCTGACCGGCGGCCGCGGATAGCGGGCGGGCTCCCCACTCCCTGCTTCTGGTGACGTCGCATCGGTACTGGTCATGGTCGAAATATACGCTTGGCACACTATTAATCCGTGGCAGAGACGCCGCGTGTCGTCGATCCAGGAAAGAAGTCCCCGTACCCTCGTGCGGTGGACCTCCCCAGCACCATCGCCCGGCCGATCGACCACGAGACGGTCATCAAGAAGTCCCGGTTCCTGGCCCACCTCGCACCCGCCACGAGCGTCGCGGAGGCCGACGCCGTCATCGCACGCCGCCGCAAGGAGCTGTGGGACGCGGGCCACCACTGCGTCGCGATGGTCCTCGGTACGGGCGCCGACGGAGCGAGCCAGACGGCCCGCTCCTCCGACGACGGCGAGCCAGGGGGCACCGCGGGCGTCCCCATGCTGGAGGTGCTGCGGCATCGCGGCATGACCGACCTCGTCGCCGTGGTCACCCGCTACTTCGGCGGCGTGAAGCTGGGCGCGGGCGGGCTGGTCCGGGCGTACTCGGGGGCGGTGGCCGAGGCTCTCGACGTCGCTGCCACCTCAGGGGCGCTGCTCAGCCGGGAGCTCCTGTACGAGGTGGAGGTACCCGTCCCCCACGGCGACGCCGGGCGGATCGACAACGTCCTGCGCGACTGGGCCTCGTCGCACGGGTCGGTGATGGAGCCGCCCGCCTACGACACCGTCGCGCGCCTGCGGCTGCTGGTGCCGAGGGAGCAGCTGGACACCCTGACCGCCGACGTCGCCGCAGCCTCCGCGGGTGCTCTCTCCCCCGCCGTCGGGAACGCGCGGGTCGTGGACGTACCGCGCGTCGGCCTTGACTGACCTCCTTGGCGGGTGAAGTCTCTGGGGCACCCGCACCGGCACAAGCACCGTGGAGGGACCATGCACCGTCGCATCCGCTCGTCCGCCGTCGTCGTCGCACTGACCGCCGCCGCAAGCCTTCTCGCCGCCTGCGGCCCGAGCGCCGAGGAGGAGGGGCCCGCCGAGGCCATCACCTTCTGGACGCCGCAGTCGACGCCGGAGCGGGTCGCCGCCCAGGAGGCCGTCGCGGCCAGGTTCACCGAGGAGACGGGCATCGAGGTCGACGTCGTCCCGCTCGCGGCCGCCGACCAGGACCAGGCGCTGGTCACCGGTGCCGCGTCCGGCGAGGTGCCGGACGTGATCCTCGCCGGCGCCTCGCAGATCACGTCCTGGCAGGCCCAGGGGCTGCTCGACACCGACGTCGTGCAGGAGGCCATGGAGACCCTCGACCCGGCGACCTTCAACGAGAACGCGCTGGGCGCGGTCACGGTGCAGGACGACGGAGGCGGCAGCACGGTCGCCGCCGTCCCGAGCGACGGCTGGGTGCATCTGATCGCCTACCGCACCGACCTGCTCGAGGAGGCGGGGGTCGAGGTGCCGACCAGCGTGGCCGAGCTCGCCGAGGCCGCGACCGCCGTCAAGGACGAGCTCGGGATCACGGGCATCGCGCTCGGCACCCAGTCCGGAACCGCCTCGGGCACGGAGGGCATCGAGTCGATCTTCCAGTCGGCGGGCTGCGCGCTCGTGTCCGACGGCGAGGTCACCATCGACTCGCCGGAGTGCACCGAGGCCGCCGGATACTTCAAGGAGCTGCGCGACTCGTCGGTCGCCGGCGACTACGACGTCGAGTCCGCCCGCGCCGCCTACCTGGCGGGGGACGCCGCGATGCTGCTCTTCTCCACGCACATCCTCGACGAGCTCGCGAACCTCGACGAGGCCGTGCCGCCGTCGTGCGAGCAGTGCTCGGACGACCCCACGTTCCTCGCGGAGAACTCGGGTTTCATCACGGTGCTGGACGACGAGCATCCGGCCCAGTTCGGCGCCACGCTCGCCTATGCGGTCCCCGCGCGCGCCAACGTCGACGAGGCGCGCCAGTACATCGAGTACGTGCTCGGCGAGGGGTACGCCGACACGCTCGCCGTCGCCACCGAGGGCCGACTTCCGCTGCGCACCGGCACGCCCGAGAACCCGACGGAGTTCCTCGACGCGTGGGGCGGCCTGGGGTTCGGGCCCAAGGTCGAGTCCTCGGTCGCCGAGGTGTACGGCGAGGACCTGGTCGCCGCGATGGGCGACGGCATGGCCGCCGTCTCCCGCTGGGGCCAGGGCACCCCCGATGCCACGCTCGCCGGGCTGGTCGCCACCCAGGGCACGCTCGCGCAGCAGCTCGACCCGCTGTACCGGGGCACCGACCCGGCCGAGGTGACCGGGCAGATGGCCGCCGAGGTGACGGCGCTGCAGCAGGACCAGTGACGGCCCGCCCGACCACGATAGCCCGACCGACGAGGCGGGCCCGCCCGACCACGGCTGCCCAGCGCGCGAACCGTTCGGGGTGGTTGCTCGCCTCCCCGTCGCTCGCGGTGGTCGCCGTCGTCGTGCTGCTGCCGTTCGCCCTGGTGGTGGTGTTCGGGTTCTCCGAGATCCGCCTCGTCGACATCCCGTACCTCGGGACGGAGCCGGTCGAGTGGACTCTCGCCAACTTCCAGCAGGCCGCGTGGTCGCAGGCGTTCTGGGGCGCCCTGTGGACCACCGTCCTGTACGCGGGTCTGACGGCGGTGGGGTCGCTCGCCGTCGGCCTCGCGCTCGCGCTGGCGCTGCGGCGTCCGTTCCCCGGGCGCGGCCTGGTCCGTGCCCTGCTGCTCGTGCCGTACGTGCTCCCGGTGGTCGCGGCGGCCACCATCTGGAAGACGGCGCTCAACCCGCAGTACGGCGTGGTGAACGCGTTCGGCCGCGCCTACCTCGGCTGGGACACGCCGGTGGGTTTCCTCAGCACCACCTCCGCGGACGTCCTCGGCGTCCCGGTGCCGGTGGCGCTGCTCGTGGTCGTGCTGTTCGACATCTGGAGGTCGGCGCCGCTCGCGTTCCTGTTCCTCACGGCCCGGCTCCAGTCGGTGCCCGGCGAGATCGAGGAGGCCGCCGCGCTCGACGGCGCGAACCGCCGGCAGGCCCTGCGGTTCATCCTGCTCCCCCAGCTGCGGGCGGTGGTCCTCCTGCTCCTGCTGCTGCGGTTCATCTGGTCGTTCCAGACCTTCGACGACGTCTACCTGCTCACCGAGGGCGCCGGGAGCACGCAGGTCATGGCCATCCAGGTCTACACGGAGCTCGTCACCAAGGCCGACATCGGGAGCGCAGCGGCGTTCGGCCTGCTCATGAGCCTCATCCTGGGCGTGCTCCTCGTGGGGTACGTGGTGCTCTCCCGGCGGGCCGAGGAATCATGAGGGGACGGTTCATGACGGTAGTCATGAGAGGGCGGTTCATGAGGGGGCAGTCGTGAGCGGCATCCGGCCCACCCGCACCGCGCGCTTCGGGCGTGCCGTGGTGGTCGCCGTCGCGCTCGTGTGGTCGCTGGGCCCCGTGCTGTACGGCGTGCTGCTCTCGGTGCGGCCGTACGGCGAGGTGGTCCGCGACCCGCTCGGACTGCCGTCCGGGCTCGACCTGTCCGCCTTCACGACGGCGATGCGCGACGAGGCCGACGGCGGGTTCGGGCTGGGCCGGTTCGTGGTCAACTCGCTGGGCGTCGCCGCGGGGACCGTCGCGCTGAGCATCCTGGTGTGCGTGCTGGGCGCCTACGCCGCCGCCCGCCTCCGGTACCGCGGCCGGGCGCTGACCAACGGCATCATCCTGGCCGTGTACCTGTTTCCCGGGATCGTGCTGGCGGTGCCGAAGTTCGTCGTCCTGTCCCGTCTCGGCCTGACCAGCACCCTGGTGGGGCTGCTGATCGTCTACGTGGCGGCCACGGTGCCCGTCGCGCTGTACATGATGCGGAACTTCTTCCTCGCGCTGCCGCAGAGCGTCGAGGAGGCGGCGATCATGGACGGCTGCACGCTCGGCCAGCTGCTCGTCCGGGTCGTGCTGCCGATCGCGATCCCCGGCGTCGTCGCCACCGCCGTCTACGTGTTCATGATCGCCTGGAACGAGTACTTCTACGCCCTGCTGTTCCTCGTTCAGCACCGCGACCGCTGGACGGCGCCGCTCGGCATCGCACAGCTCGGCGACTTCCAGGTGCCGGTCACCGTGCTCCTGGCCGGGTCCATCGCGGTGACCGTGCCGGTGGTCGTCGTCTTCTTCCTCGCGCAGCGGTACATCGTGTCGGGTCTGGTCCAGGGGGCGGAGAGATGACGGCGGCGCCGGTCCGGGCTCCGGCCCGGCCGCCCGTCCGACTGGCCGTCCTCGGGGCCGGCGGCCGTGGCGCCGACGCCTACGGCCGCTGGGTCCGGGCGCACCCCGACCGAGCCAGGATCGTGGCGGTGGCCGACCCGGACGCGAACCGCCTGGAGGCCCTGGCCGGCACGACCGCCGCCCGGTACGACGACTGGGCGGACCTGGCCGCAGAGCTCGGCCGGCTGCGGCCGGACGCCGTGATCGTCGCGCTGCCCGACGCCCTCCACGTCGCAGCGGCCACGGCGGTCGCCGACGCCGGGCTGCCGATGCTCCTGGAGAAGCCTGCCGCCCCGACGCTCTCCGCCCTGACCGACCTGGCGGCCGTGGTGCGCCGGACGGGCGCCCGGATCGCCGTCGGGCACGTGCTGCGGTTCGCGCCCTTCTGGCGGGCGGTGCGCACCGTCGTCGAGGCGGGCGCCCTCGGCGACCTCGCGACCATCGAGGTGCGCGAGAACATCGGGTTCTGGCACTTCGCGCACTCGTTCGTGCGGGGCAACTGGCGCAGCTCCGCCGAGTCCAGCCCCATGGTGCTCGCCAAGACGTGCCACGACCTCGACCTGATCCGCTGGCTCGCCGGGTCGGCCCCCCGGACCGTGGCGAGCGAGGGTTCGCTGCTGCACTTCCGCCCCGAGAACGCCCCGGACGGCGCCCCCGCCCGCTGCACCGACGGCTGTCCCGCCGCCGCGGACTGCCCGTTCTACGCGCCCCGCTACTACCTGGACGCCCTGCGCGATGTCACGGGCCATCCGGTCACGATGCTCGGCGACGACCTGTCGCCCGCCGGCCGCCTGGCCGCCCTGCGGCGCGGGCCGTACGGGCGCTGCGTCTACCACTGCGACAACGACGTCGCCGACCACCAGCAGACCCTCCTGCGGTTCCCGTCCGGGCTCACCGCCACGCTCACGGCCAGCGCGTTCACCGCCGAGAACACCCGGCACCTCGCGATCACCGGCACGCGCGGGCAGCTGCACGGGCACATGGAGTCGGGCGAGATCCGGGTGGACCTGTTCTCGCCGTCCGGCCGACTGCCGGACGCCGCCCTGGGCGCCCTGCCCGGCGTGGAGCTCGTCGAGTCCGGCACCGACGGGCCGCTCGGCCACGCCACCCACACTCTCGTGGCGCGTCCGGCCCCGGAGTCTGGTCCTGGCGCCGGGACCGACGCCGGCACGAGTGGCCGCGGCGGTCACGCCGGCGGGGACGCCGGTCTCATGGACGCTTTCTGCCGGGCAGTGGTCGACGGCACGGTCGGTTCGGGCGAGCTGTCGTTCGCCACGGCACTGGACAGCCACCTCATGGCGTTCGCGGCGGAGTGGTCGCGCGCAGGGGCCGGCGTCGTGGACTTCGGGCGGTGGTCCGGTGCCGCGCGGGGCTCTCCGGGCGTGGGTCCCGGCCAGGACGGCGCATCTCAGGACGGCACCGGCCGGCGGGTGCGATGAGCGCGGCGAACGCGTGGGCCGACGCCGTGCGCGGCGTCGCCGAGCGGGCCGGCCTGGACCCGTGGCGGGTCACCGTCGAGCTCGCGGGATTCGATGCCAACCGATTCGATGCCGATCAGCCCGACACCGGCCAGTCCGACACCACCCGGCCCGATACCGCCGAGTACCGGGCCGAGGCCGGGCACCTGACGATCCGGGCGACCGGCGCCGTGGCGGCGTCCGTCGCGCTGGCCCGGTACGTCCGCGACCACCTGGGGACGCGGCTGACCTGGCAGCGGCCGCGCGTCAGCCCGGGCACGGCCGGTTCGAGCACGGCGGGTTCGAGCCCGCTGCCGGACGCGCCCCGCACCACCGTCTCGTCGCCGCACGAGGTGCGGTACTACCTGAACGTCGTGACCTTCGGGTACTCGACGCCGTTCTGGGGCTGGGACCGCTGGGAGCGTGAGATCGACTGGATGGCGCTGCACGGCATCACGCACCCGCTCATGCTGGTGGCGCACGAGGCGGTGCTGGCCGAGACGTTCCGCCGGGCCGGCCTGCCCGACGCCGAGGCCGCGCGCTGGCTGGGCGGCGCCGCGCACTTCCCGTGGACGTTCATGGGCGGCATGCACTCGTTCGGCGGTCCGCTGCCTGCTCGCTGGGCCGAACGCCGGCTCGACCTCGCCCGGCGGATCCTGGCCCGGATGCGCGAGCTCGGCATGACGCCGGTGTTCCCCGCGTTCGGCGGGCACGTCCCGCCGGCTCTCGCGGGCCCGCGACCGGCCGGCGATGACCCGGCCGACGACCCTCCAGCCGGCGAGATCGAGTGGCAGGGCTGGCACATCCCCCTCCTCCACCCGGAGTCGCGCCGTTTCCAGGACCTGTTCGCGACCTTCGCGCAGGTCCAGCGCGAGCTGCTCGGCCCGGGCTCCGGGCACTACGCCGTCGACCCGTACATCGAGTCGGTCCCGCCTTCGGGCGACGCCCGGTACCTGCGCGCCGCGGGCCGCGGCACCTACCGGGCCCTCGCCGCGGCGGACCCCGACGCCGTCTGGGTGCTCCAGGGCTGGCCCTTCCACTACAAGGGCGCGTTCTGGACACCCGACCGGATAGCCGCGTACCTGCGCGACGTCCCGGTCGACCGCACGCTCGTCCTGGACCTCTGGGGCGAGCACGTCCCGCTGCACAGGGCCCTCCTGGCGGACGGCACCCCGCTCGCCGGCCGGCCCTGGGTCTGGTGCGCGCTGCACAACTTCGGGGGCCGCCCGGCACTGTTCGGCGACCTGCGCGGCCTCGTCCGGGACGTGCGCGCTCTGCCCGACGGCGTCCCCCACCTGCGCGGGATCGGCCTCGCCCCCGAAGCCATCGAGAACAACGAGGTCTTCTACGAGCTGGCGACCGACCTCGCCTGGGACGACGCGCCACGCTCCCCCGCGGAGCTCGACCACTGGCTGGAGCGGTTCGTGCTGGACCGGTACGGGCTGTCGGAGCCGCATCCGGTCACGAGGCCGGGCACAGGGCCGGGCACGGGATCAGGAGCGGGAGCGGGAGCGGGAGCGGGAGCGGGAGCGGGTACAGAATCGGCCGCAGGACCGGGCCGGTCCGGGCTGATCGGTGAGGCACGCGCGGACCTGACCCAGTTGGCGCTACGCGCTTGGCACACTATTTACTCGACTCTCTACGGCGCGGGCCGCACCCGCTCCGTCCCGACGCCCGTCATCGCCCGCCCCTGGACCGCCGGCCTTCCGTTCCCCGCCCAGCGCAGTGCGGGCGAGGCGATCGGCAACGCGCCCCCGACGCCGTCGTCCAACATCGACGCCGAGAACGACCCCGCCGTCGCGGCCGCGCTCCCCCGCCTCGAGCAGGCGCTGCGGGAGCTGACCGAGGTCCGCGACAACCTGCCAGACGATCTCGCGGGCGCTCCTCCGGACGATCAGCCGCGCGACCTGCTCAGTGCCGACATCGCCGACCTGGCGGGCCACGTCCTCGCGCAGGGTACGCGCGTGCACGCGCGCGGCATCCTGGCGGCGGCACGCGCGGGCGACCCGGACGGCGTCCGCACCCACATGAGCCGCCTGCGCGCCGACCTGCTGCGGCTCGACGACCTGGCCGGCGCCCGCCCCGAGACCCGGGTCTCCACCTGGGTCGACGCCGCCCGCGCCTGGGGAGACACCGACGCCGAGCGGGACGCCATGGAACGTGAGGCGCGGAGCCTGGTCAGCGTCTGGGGCGGGCAGCACAACGGCCTGCACGACTACTCGGGCAGGCACTGGCAGGGCCTGGTCCGGGATCTCTACCTGCCGCGCTGGCAGGCCTGGGCGGACTGGTTGGCCGACGCCGCCACGCACGGCCCGGTCCCGCTCGACGCCGACCCGACCCCGCTGCGCGAACGCATAGTGGAGATCGAGGAGACGTGGCGGCGACCCGGGCCGTCGAGACCGGCTGACCGCCAGTGTCCTGCGCCTGAAGGTCGCCCTGGGCCGCCCCGCTGGTACTGACTCACGTTCAACAGGATCCAGGCGACCGTAACCCCCGAGGTTATGGCCGTCCGGAGCGTTATGGTCGCCCGAAGCCCGGGGCCGTCAGACCGGTCCGTCGCGCTCGTCGTCGAACTTCAGACGCAGGACACCAGACCGCTGCAGCCCGCGACCCTGGGCTCAGAAGCCCTCCGGGCCCACCGTCGCGCCGTCGGGCACCCTTCCGCCGTCGCCCGTGAGCTGCGCCTTGCCCTCTGCCCGCACGCCGGACCCGAAGGTCCAGTCGCCGCGGACCGTCAGCGAGTCGGCGTCGCGCAGCGACGGCGCGCCCGCCGCGAACCGCTCGGTGAAGGCGTCGATGAGCTTGTAGTGGTCCTTGTCGAGGTCGACGAGCGGCGCGAGGGCCTGTGCCTCGAGCCGGTAGTCGGGCGTCAGGTCGTAGACGTCCGAACGCAGCACGAGCAGATCGTTGGTCGTCTTGACCGGCAGGAACCGTGACCGCTCGACCTCGATCGCCGTCGCACCCTCGAAGACGGCGACCGCCGCCCCCATCGCGGACTCGATCTGCACCACCTTGGGCGACGACGGGTCCGACGGGTCGACGGTCTTGTCGTTGCGGATGAGCGGGAGCTCCAGCACGCCCGACGTCCGCTCGAGCTCGGCGGCCAGCGCCTCGAGGTCGAACCAGAGGTTGTTGGTGTGGAAGAACGGGTGGCGGGTGGCGTCAAGGGACGCGGCGACGTCGTCCGGGTGGGTCTGCGCGGTCTCGCGCTGGACCACCTGGCCGTCGGCCTTGCGGATCACGAGCTGGCCGCCCTTGACGTCGGCGGGCGTCTTGCGGCACAGCTCGGCGGCGTACGGGGCGCCGGACGCCGCGAACCAGCCGGCGATCGTCGCGTCCGGTGTGGCGCCGAGGTTGTCCGAGTTGGAGACGCACATGTACCGGAAGCCGGCCTCCAGCAGCGCGACGACGACGCCGGACGCGTGCAGCGCCGGGTAGAGGTCGCCGTGGCCGGGCGGGCACCACTCCAGCTCGGGGTCCTTCTCCCAGGTGACCGGCGTGAGGTCCTGGGCGAGCAGCTTGGGCTCGCGGTTCTGCAGGAAGTCGACGGGCAGGGAGTCGACCGCGAGGTCCGGGTAGCGCTCCAGGGCCGCGAGCGTGTCGTCGCGGGTGCGGAACGAGTTCATGAACAGCAGCGGGAGCCTGGCTCCGGTGGCCTTTCTGGCCGCACGCACCTGCCCGACGATGATGTCGAGGAACGTGAGCATCTCGGGCTCGCCGGACCCGCCGGCCGGCTCTGCGTCCGACACAGCGCCCGAGGCCGGCGCGACCCGTACCGGCAGCAGCGACTTCGCCTGGTCCATGCCCATGGACGTGCCGAGCCCGCCGTTGAGCTTGAGCATCGCGGTCTTCGCGAGGGCAGCGGCCGCCTCGTCGTCACCGATGGTCAGCTCGGCGCGGTTCGGGATGTCGACCAGCGGGTCGACGTCGTCCTCGCGGATCATCCCGCTCGCACCCGACTGCAGCAGGTGGTAGAACCGCGTGAACGTCTCGATGGCGGCGGGCGCCACGCCTGCTTCGGTCATCTTGGTGCGGGCCTGCTCGAGCCCGGTGGGGTCCGTCATGGGCACAGGTTATTCGACGCCACCGACACCGGGCGTCACTCGAAACGTGCGGGGTCGCCCGCACCCACGCGGACCACGTCGGGAAACCCGTCGGACCAGTCGACGACGGTCGTCGGCTCGGTCCCGGCGTCCCCGCCGTCGACCACGGCGTCGAGCAGGTGGTCGAGCTCCTCCTTGATGGTCCAGCCGTCCGTCATCGGCTCGGCCTGGTCGGGCAGGATCAGCGTGGACGAGAGCAGCGGCTCCCCCAGCTCGCGCAGCAGCGCCTGCGTGACGACGGAGTCGGGGATGCGTACGCCCACCGTCTTCTTCTTGGGGTGGGCGAGCCGGCGCGGCACCTCGGCGGTGGCCGGGAGGATGAAGGTGTACGGCCCCGGCGTGGCCGCCTTGATCGCGCGGAACGCCGAGTTGTCGAGCTTCACGAGCTGACCGAGCTGCGCGAAGTCGGAGCACACCAGCGTGAAGTGGTGCTTGTCGTCGAGCCCGCGGATGCTGCGGATGCGGTCCGCGCCGTCGTGGTAGTCCATGCGGCAGCCCAGCGCGTAGGAGGAGTCGGTCGGGTAGGCGACCAGGGCGTCGTCGCGCAGCATGGCGACGACCTGGGCGATGCTGCGCGGCTGGGGGTCGACGGGGTGCACGTCGAAGTAGCGGGCCATGCCGTCGAGCCTAGTCGGGCACGGGTCCGGACGCAGCGCTCGGGCGACCTGCGCGGGCGGCCCCGCTCAGCGGACGGACAGGGCCCGCCGCAGCTCGTCCCCGCTGGCGTTCCCGCCGGTGCACACGATCCCGACGTCACGTCCGGCGAAGCGCTCCGGATCGGCGAGGACCGCCGCGAGCGCCGCGGCGCCCGCGCCCTCCGCGACGGTGTGCGCGCCGGTGAGGTACAGGTGCTGGGCGGCGGTGATCTGGTCGTCGGTGACGAGCACGAAGTCGGTGAGGTACTGGTGCATCAGGGCCTGGGTGACCTCGAACCCGCAGCCGACGGCGAGGCCTTCGGCGCGGGTGGTGTTGGCGCGCTCGACGAGGGCGCCGGAGTGCCAGGAGTCGTGGGCGGCGGGTGAGGCGGCGGACTGGACGCCGATCACGGCGGTGCCGGGGGCGACGGCGGCGGCGACCAGGCTCGCGGCGGCGGCGCCGGACCCGCCTCCGACGGGTACGACGAGGACGTCGAGGCCGGGTGCCTGCTGGAACAGCTCGAGGTAGAGGGTGCCGACGCCCGCGATGATGGCGGGCTCGTTGGCCGCGCCGACGAGGCGGGCGCCCGAGCTCTCGGCGAGCGCGGTGGCCCGGGCGCGGGCGTCGTCGAAGGTGGCGCCGTGCAGCAGCACGTCGGCGCCGAGGTCGAGGACTGCCCTGAGCTTGACCGGGTTGGGGTCGTCGGGCATCACGATGGTGCAGGCGGTGCCGGTGAGGCGGGCGGCGTAGGCGACGCCCTGGGCGTGGTTGCCGGTGGAGTAGGCGACGACGCCGCGGGCGCGTTCGGCGTCGGACATGGACAGCAGGAGGTTGCTGGCGCCGCGGGCCTTGAAGGCTCCGGTGCGTTGCTGGTTCTCGTGCTTGACGACGATCGCGGCGTCGGTGGCGCGGTCGAGCTCCGCGTACTGTCCGACGGGGGTGCGGACGACGACGCCCTCCAGGCGGGCCTGCGCGGCGAGGACGTCGGCGATGGTCGGCAGGGCCGGTGCCGTCAGCCGGGGCGGGAGGGTCGCGAGCGTCATGGTTCCAGCGTGACCCGCACATGACCCATAGGTCCAATACCTCTTACGAAGATCTTCGATCGATGAAACCTATCTTTCTAGGCTAGCCTGGGGTCATGACCGCAGAGCTCGACCTGACCCGGCTGCGTGTCCTCGCGGCGGTCGCCCGTACCGGTTCCGTCACGGCGGCAGCGAAGGAGCTGCACTACGCGCAGCCGTCGGTGAGTCACCACCTGTCCCGCCTGGAGGCGGACGCGGGGATCCCCCTGCTCCAGCGCCACGGCCGCGGCGTCCGCCTCACCGAGGCCGGCCGCCTCCTGGCGACCCGCGCGGAGGAGATCCTCGGCCGCGTCGAGGGCGCGCGCCGCGAGCTCGACGCGCTCGCCGGCCTGCGTGCGGGCCGCGCCCGGCTCGCCGCGTTCCCCTCGGCGCTGGCCACCGTGGTGCCCGACGCCGTCGCACGGCTCCAGCAGGAGCACCCCGGCCTGTCCGTCGGCCTGGTGGAGCACGAGCCGCCGGACGCCGTCGCCGCCCTGCAGTCGGGCGCCGTCGACGTGGCGCTCGTGTTCGAGCACACGGACGTGCGCCACGTGCGGTCCATGGACGACCTGTCCCGCTACGAGTCGACGACGATCCTGGACGACCCGGTCCACCTCGTGACGGCCGCCGATCTCGACGCGGCCCCCGTGCCGGGGTTCGTGCCGGACCTGAAGCTGCTCGACGACGCGGAGTGGATCGCCGGCTGCGAACGATGTCGCGCCGACATGGTGGCCCGCTGCGCCGCCGTGGGGTTCGCCCCGCGCATCGCGTTCGAGACCGACGACTACGTGGCGGTCCAGGCGCTGGTGGCCGCGGGGGCAGGCGTGAGCCTGCTGCCGGGGCTGACGCTGCGGGCGCACCGCAACCCCGGGATCGCGAACGCTCCCCTGCCTGGCGCCGTGCGCCGGGTCATGGCGCTGACCGTCGGGCCGCCCGCGCCGCCCGCCGCTGCCCTGATTCGGCAGCTCGTCGCGGCAGGCGCTAACGTCCCTCTGTGACCACGGCCACTTCTCCGCACGCGGCCGGCTGAGGACCGACCCAGGACGGACGAACAAGCCCGATGCTCCTGCTGTCCACCTTCTTCTACTCCGCGGGCTCCGCCGTGGCGGCCTTCATGGCGCTCGAGGCGTACCTGGCGGTGGCAGCGACCAACGACACCTACCCGAGCGTGCTGCTCGCGGCCGTTGCCGCGACCGGGCAGATCGCCGGCAAGCTGCTCTGGTACTGGGCCGGTGCCGGGACGACCCGCCTGCCGTGGCTCCGCCGCAAGCTGGAGTCCCCGAAGGCGGCCGCCGCGATGGCCCGCTGGCGCGACCGCACCGACGGGCGCCCCGTCTACCTGGGCCTGGTGCTGCTCGCCTCCGCGTTCGCGGGCGTGCCACCGTTCATGGTGATGTCGGTGGTCGCGGGCGTGCTGCGCGTGCGGCTGTGGCTGTTCGTCGGCACCGGCCTGGTCGGCCGGTTCCTCCGGTTCTGGATAGTGCTCGAGGCCGCCGACTACGCGTGGCTCCTGCTCTGAGCCGTCCGGGGCCGTCCGCGGTCGTCCGCGCTGCGCGGTCAGAGGTCCGTCGCGCCGTCCAGGGCCTCGCGCAGCAGGTCGGCGTGCCCCGCGTGCCGGGAGTACTCCTCCACCATGTGCACCAGGATCCAGCGCAGGGAGATGTGCCCCCTGCGCCCGGGCCGCACGGTGGTGCGGTCCAGGACGCCCGCGCCGGGCGGCGGCACCTCGTCCAGCACCTCGTCGAGGATCCGCTCGGAGGCCGCGACCGCGTCGTCGAACAGGGCGGTGAGCTGCTCGGGCGTCTCGTCGAGGGCGCTGTGCCAGTCCCAGTCGGAGTCGGCCGCCCAGGGAGCGGTGTCCCACGGCGGGGCCGGCTCGTTGCCGGCCAGCCGCACGTTGAACCAGACGTCCTCCACGTACGCCAGGTGCTTGAGCATCCCCGCCAGCGTCATGGTCGACGGCGGGTGCGGCGTGCGCAGCTGCTCCACCGTCAGGCCCTCGCACTGGCGGCGGATCGTGGCACGGTAGAAGTCGATGAAGGACCGCAGGATCGTCAGCTCGTCGCCGACGATCGGTGGGTCGGTCCTCGGGACGGCGCTGCTGCTCTCGGCGTCCGGCTGGGAGATGCTCATGGCGCGACAGTACCGATCGCCAGCATGTGCTGGCTCATGTCGGTGACCCCCGGCGTCGTCGACAGCGCGCGGGCGAGCGTGAGCGCCGCGTCGATCAGCTCGGGCGCCTCGGGGGCGTCCAGCCGCACCCGTTCCAGCGCCCCGCCCGCGGGTCCCTCGACGCCGTGCACGACGACGCCCGACAGTCCCGCATCGGCGGCCTCCGCGGCGAGCTCGGCGGCGTCATGGAAGTGGGCCGCGGGGAACGCGATGTCTTCGGGGGCCTGGCCGTGCTCGAGGACCGCCTGCCAGACGGCGGGCGGGAACAGCTCGTAGCCGCCGCCGACCAGCGCGGCGAGCCGCGTGATCCCCGCCGCGACCACGGTGCCGCCCGGCCGGGTCACGCGCACGGCCTCGCGCAGGGCGACCAGCCGGTCCGCGCGGCTCGCGAGGTGGTAGAGCGGGCCGAGGAGGAGCACCGCGTCGAACGCGTCGTCCGCGAGGCCGAGACCCGGCCCGCCGAGGTCCCTGGCGTCGCCGACGCGCGCCTCGAACGTGCCGTGCCGCGCGGCGATGGCGACCTGGGCGGCGACCGGGTCGACCAGCAGGACGTCGTAGCCGTCCTGTGCCAGCGGCGCGGCGTGCACCCCGGTGGCACCGCCGACGTCGAGCACCCGTGCGCCCGGCGAGAGGCGCTGCCGGATCAGCTCCTGGGTCCTGGTGTGCTCCACCCGGCCCTGCGCCGAGCCGACCGTCAGCCGCGCGTGCTCGTCCCAGCCCGTCCGGCCGGAGTAGTACTCCTGGACCCGCGTGTCGACGGCGCTCTGGTCGGTCGCATACCCACCGGCCCCGCCGTGGTGGTGTCCGTCGTCTCGTCCGTCGCCGCTCGTCTCGCTCGTCTCGCTCGCCATGGCGAGACCGTAACGATGCCCCGTTGCCGCCCGCCACGTGTTTCCGGCAGGAAAACACTTGTTCATTTCACCCGAGACGAATCGTTACGTGTCCGGTACGCCTCTTTTGCTCGGAGTGTGAGCATGGCAACATTCGCAAGGTGCACCTGATCCGAGAATTCGCACCTGACGCCTACGAGTTCGCGCTGTCGTCCTGGTCGTGGATCGGAACCGGTGGCAAGACCCCGCGGTTCGCGTCCTGCTTCGGCGACATGTTCCTCGAGTCCCCCGACGGCTGGTGGTTCCTCGACACGGTGGAGGGCACGCTCGAACGCCGCTGGAGCTCCATGGATGACATGTTCGCCGACCTCCAGGGCAACGACGGCCGCGCCGAGTACCTCCTCGAGGAGACGTTGAACGCGGCCCTCGCACAAGGGCTGCTGCTGGGCGACGACGAGGTCTTCGCCTTCCTGCCGCCCCCCGCGGTGACGGGCACCATGTCCGTGAGCTCGCTGGCGCCGCTGCGTTTCGCCATCGCCGCGAACCTCGCCGGCCGGATCCACGGCGAGCTGAACGGCGTGCAGCCCGACGCCGGCGCGTCCGCCCTCTTCGCCGCCCAGCGGTACGCGGCGCAGCAGGCCGCGGCCCAGGAGGCCGCGGCGCGAGCGGCCGCCGCACAGGAGGCCGCGGCGCGAGCGGCCGCCGCACAGGAGGCAGCGGCGCAGCGCGCGGCAGCGGCCCAGCCAGCCCAGCAGGCGGCCGCTCGGCGAGCGCCCGTGATCCAGGGCGTGCCAGCCCAGCGGGTCGCCGCTGCCCCCACGTTCGACGCGCCCAACCCCCGGACCGACCGGTGGGAGCCCGCGGCCCAGCAGGTGACCACCGGCGCCTACCCCGTGTACCGGCCCGCACCGGAACCCGAGTACACGGACGCCGGCTACGAGCCCCGGTACGCCGCTGGATCGGAGCTCGACTACACCCGGGGCTACGTCTCCCCGGGCGGGAACGCCGGGTACGACTACGTGGACAACTCCCACACCGTCGACACCGGGCAGTTCAGCCAGTACATCGCCGACCAGTACAACACCGGCCAGATGGCCGCCATCGACCACACGTCCGTCCCGGCACGGTCCGGGCCGCACCAGGACGGACGCTGGTCGTACGCCTGAGGCGCTACTCCTCGAGCCCCGCCACGGCGGTCAGGATCAGCACCGACCCGACGATGCCCGGCGGCCCTAGCCGCTCCCCCAGCAGGACCGCGGCCGCGACCGCCGCCGTCACCGGTTCCAGCAGCGTCGCGACGACCGCCGCTCCGCTGCGGGTGGTGCGCAGCCCGGCGTAGAAGAGGCCGTAGGCCAGCGCCATCGTGAAGATCCCGAGATAGGCGAGCGTGCCGAGCGCCATCGGATCGCTCGTGACGAACGGTCCGCCGCCGGCCAGCGCGACGGGGACGAGGCCGACGGCGCCCGCCGCCGTCGCGACCGTCGTCAGGGCGAGCGGATCCACGCCGTCGGACGCCAGCAGGGTGCTGCCGAGCGCCGTCGTCGCCGCGTAGACGGAGCCCGAGGCGATCGCGAGCAGCAGGCCGAGCACCGGCCGGGGCCCGACGGCGTTCACACCCGACGCTGTACCGGACTCCATGCCCGACGCGATGCTCACCAGCACCAGGCCGGACAGCGCGGAGCTCACGACGAGCGTCAGCCGGACGGCGCTCCGGGTCGCCGTCCGGCGCCGGGCCCGGACGAGGTCGACGACCGCGAGGAGGACCGGCGCGAGCCCCAGGCTGACCACCGTCGCGACGGTGACGCCGGCCGTGGCCACCGACCCGAAGTACAGCGCCTGATAGGCGCCGGTGCCCAGGCCGACGACGACGGCACGGACCGGATGCGCCCGCACGAGCGCCACGAGGTGCGGACCCCTTCGCAGGGCGAGCGAGGCCACGAGCAGCGCGCCGGCCGCGATGAGCATGCGGTAGGCGCTGACCGTGAGGACCGACATCGCGGCATGGTCGCGCACGATCTCGAGGGCGAGGCCGCCGGTGCCCCAGAGAATTCCGGCGAGGCAGATGAAGAGCAGCCCGATACGAGTGGATGACATGTGTGCTCCTGGCCGGTCCCCGCAGGGTCCGGCCTGTTCCGAGGGATTTCCGAGGACAGGGAATCGTCGTGGAGCACGCCTCAGCGCCGGCCCGCGGGGGCCGGTCGTGGTGCCGCTCCGGTCAGACGACCGGGGGCGGCAGGACGGAACGACTGGGAGTCACGATCGGGATGCTAGCAGCGCCTCTCGGGGTGGTGGCGGGGTGTCCGCGGGGGTTGCGTCGGGGTCGGCCGTTAGGGTCGGCCGACAGGGTCGGTGGGCGTGTCGGTGTCGCTGGGTAGGGTCGTTGAGGCCGGCTCCGTGGTGCGGGGTACGGCGGCTCGGCAGCCCGAGTGCTTCCTGCGCCCTGGGTTTTCCACATCTTCGAATCTGGAGATGCGGAGCGAGCTGATCGAACATATATTCGACGATAAGGACGCTGTTGATAGCGAGGGGGCAGGGTGATCGGCATGGTTGGACACGCGGGAGGCGGCAGGGAACGCGCCACGGTTGTCGAGGGCTTCCTGCGCGACATGCTGTCCTCTCCCGCCTGCCCAGTCCTCGGCGCATCGACGGCCACGCACACCCTGACCTGGAACGCGATCCGCCACGACGACGAAGGCAACCTACCGACCCCGACCGTCACCTGGCCCGGCCACGGCGCAGCCGCGAACGCCCGGAGCGCGCCGAGCGTCGTGGCCACACCGGGCACAGCGGCCGCCGGCGATGGTCCGAACGATGCGAGCTCCGGCACACCGGTCGGTGGCGACGAGCCGGTCGGTGGCGACACTGCTCCGGTCGGGCTCGATCACATGCCTGTCGGTGCCGGGCTGGTCGAGGTGCTGGCAGGCGTGGAGGTCGCTGACCTGGCGGACGACGTGCTGCTCGACATCGGCGCGCGCTGGCAGGAGGTGATCTCCTGGGCCACGGCGATGCAGTCACGTGCGCTGGGCGAGATCGCCCGGCGCCGCTCCTGGACCGAGGAGCACAACGCCGCTGCGGCCGAGATCAGCGCCCGCCTGCGGGTCCCGCAGCACGAGGCGAACAAGCATCTTGCCCGCGGTGCGGGCCTGGCCGAGCACCCCCTGGTCATGAACGCCCTGCACGAAGGCCGCATCGATACCGCCAAGGCCGACATCCTCCTGCGCTCCGGCAACCCCTTGACCCACGAGGAGCGCGACGAGGCGATCACCCGCTACCTGCCCGAGGCACCCGGCCGGACCCGTGGGTGGCTGCGGAACAAGATGAACGAGTTCGCCCACCGCCTCAAGGGTGCGCTGGAGACCACCAAGCACGCCATGGCCCGCCGTGCGGTCTACCTCGACCCGGCTGACAACACCATGGCCTGGATCAGCGCGAACCTGCCCGCCCCCGACGCCGCAGCAGTCTGGGACGCGATCGAACAAGCCGCGCACACCCTGCGTCGCACCGCGGGCACCACACGGACCCTGGCCCAGGCCCGAGCCGACGCCCTCGTCGCGATCACCACCGGTCGCGTCATCGTCCCGCCCCACCCCGAATGCACCTCCACCAGCACAGTCACCAGCGCCACACCAGAAGCAGCAGCGACGCCAGGAACGCCAGCAACGGTGACAGCAGAGGCAGTAACGGCAGAGACGGTAACGACAGAGACGGTAACGGCAGAGACAGCGACCCCAGGGGCGGTGACGCCGGAGGCAGCGGTGACACCGGAGGCAGCGGTCGCGGATGCGGAGGCGGCAGTCGGGGATGCGACGACAGGACCGGTTCAGCCCGGGAGCGAGCTGGACGCCGCCGGATCCTTCCCGGCCACGCGTCCGACGCGAGCGACCACCGCGCAAGACCCGGTCGAGCAAGCGCTACCTCGGACCACGGTCCCCGCGACGGGGTGCACCTGCGGCGGCTGCACCTGCGGCGGGACGACGATACGAGTCGTCCAGGTCAAGCCCCAGGTCCGGATCACGATCCCTGCCACAACCCTCTTGGACCTGGACAACACGCCCGGCCACCTCGAGGGGTACGGGCCGATCCCCGCAGACATCGCCGCCCGGATCGCGACCGACGCGACCTGGCACCGCCTGCTCACCGACCCCACCACGGGGATCCTCACGGACTACTCCACCACGACCTACCAACCCGGCAAGGTTCTGCGCCAAGCGGTCACCGCCCGCGACCAGAGCTGCACCTTCCTGCAGTGTGAGCGATCCGCCCACTGGGCCGACCTGGACCACATCCAGCCCTTCGACCACAACCTCGATCCCACCGACCAGCCTCCCGGCACTCCTGGGCAGACGCGCGCCACCAACCTGCAACCCCTGTGCCGCGCCCACCACCTCGCCAAGACCCATAACGGCTGGGCCCCCGTCCGCGACCCCGCTACCGGCACCACGACCTGGACCGCGCCCACCGGACACACCTACACCCGACCGCCCACCCAGACCGGGCAGATCAGCAACGACATCACCAGCCTGGCCGGCGACACCCGAGCCCGCCTCGGACAACCACCACACCTCCGACAACCCGCCACTGAACAACCCGCCACCGAGTGCCCCACCGCAGGATCGACGACTGACGCGTCGAGTACTGCGGGGCCAGCCGTCACGGCATCGACCACCGAACGATCACCGGTCCAGCCACCGACGACCGAACAGCGTCTGCGCCGCTTCCCCGATGAACCACCCTTCTGAGGCGGCCCCACCGATCGGCAGGCCCTCTCCGGAAGGTCGCTCAGGCAGCTTGCTCAGCAGATCAGCCACTTGCTCAGGCTCGCCAACCGTCTGGC
>NZ_JBHXBG010000108.1:0-19694 GCF_042726755.1 Promicromonospora sp. NPDC060271
GGCCCGGAGGACGGATCCTCCGGGCCCACGCTGTCCTCCTCGAAGGAGAGCCGTACGTCAGTCGTCGGCGAGGGCGGCGACCACGGCGGCGCGGCTCTCGTCCTCGCTGGCGAGCACGCCGCCGTTGGCGACGATGTCGGGGGTGATCTCGCTGAAGACCATGCGGACGTCCTGGCGGCGGGCGCCCAGGATCTCGACGGCGCTGTCGGCCACGGCCTTGGCGAAGTCGCGACGCTGTTCGAGGGTGCGGCCGGCCAGCAGCTCGACGGTGATGTTGGGCATTTCTTCCCTCCGGTGGCGGCCGCTCCGCACACGACAGCGCGTTCACGGAGGCGACCTTGGTTCGGTGACATGAACCACCGTACGTGTGCCGGAACGGCATCGTCTACGTTTTCACCCATCGAGTTCACACTCTTGACAGCGGTTCGGCCCGCTGGTTTGGTGTGCGGACCATCTCCACCCAGGAGCTCCCATGAATCGCAGGACCGCCCTCCGTCGCGCGACCCTGTCCGGGCTCGCCGCCGCGGGCCTCGTAGCCCTCGGGGCGACGTCGGCGGTGGCGCACGTAACCATCACCCCGTCCACCACCGCGGCGGGCGCGACGGCCGACCTCCGGGTCGAGATCCCGCACGGGTGCGCGGAGTCGGCGACGACCGCGATCTCGATCCGGATGCCCGAGGGGGTCTCGGACGTGACCGCGACGGGTACCGACCGCTGGGCGGTCGAGCAGGCAGCGGACGCCCTGACCTGGACGACGGACGTCCCGCTCCCGGACGCCGAGCACGCAGCGGTCGAGTTCTCGGTGCGCCTGCCCGACGACGACGGCGCGACGCTCGTCTTCCCCGTCATCCAGCGGTGCGAGCAGGGCGAGGCGGCCTGGACCGAGGTCGCCGAGCACGGTGAGGGGCACGACTCCCTTGAGCGGCCGGCGCCCGTCCTCGTCGTGACGCCTGGCGAGCCGGGGGCGGGGAGCGAGTCCGCCGATGCCGACGAGCGCGCCGGCACCGAGGCGCCGACGGAGACGGCGGGCGCGGAATCGCCCGGCACGGGTCCCGCGACCGCCGTGACCGAGCCGGCCGCCGCGCCCGAGCCGGCCGCAGCCCCTGAGGTGGCGGACGCCGACGCCGAGGCGCGGAGCCCGCTGGTCGCCTACGGTGCGGCCGGCGTCCTCGCCGCGGGCGTCCTGGCGGGCGCGGCGGTCCTGCGCCGTCGGCGACGCCCATGATGTCGCCGAGCGTGGGACAGGGCCGGCGCACCGGCGGCTGGCTGCTCCTGCTCGCCGTCGTCTGCGCGCTCGTGCTCGGCCCGGCGGTCAGCGCGTTCGCCCACGCCACCCTGGTGCGCACCGACCCGGCGCACGGCGCGGTGCTGGAGACCGCCCCCGAGCGCATCACGTTCGGCTTCAACGAGTCCGTGCTCGGCGTCCCGACGGGGATCAAGGTGTTCGACGCGACCGGGAAGGAGGTCGCCTCGACCGCGTCGGTGCGCGGGTCGGAGCTCTTCGTGGACCTCGACGAGGAGGTCGGCGACGGCACGCTGGTCGTCGTCTGGCGCCTCGTGTCGGAGGACGGGCACCCGATTGGCGGCTCGCTGAGCTTCTCCGTCGGTGCCCCCAGCGACGTGGTGGACGTGCCCTCGGCCGACGCGGACACCGGAACCGAGGCGCCCTTCGTGCTCGGCCTGGTCCGTGGGCTCGGCTACGTGGGCCTCCTCGTGGCCGCCGGGGTTGCGGCCTTCACGGTGCTGTTCCTGCCGCGCGACGGCGGCGCCGACCGTTCGCGCTCCCGGCTCCGTCCGGTCGCCCGGGTGGCGGCCGGCGTCGCGGCGCTCGGCTGGGGGCTGGCCGTGCCGCTGGTCGCGCTGTACCAGCTCGGTGTGCCGGTCTCCGCGATCACCGAGGGCTCCACCTGGTCGGCGCTCGCGCCGGCCGAGTACGTCGTCCCCGCGGTGGTGGTCGCGGGGCTCGCGCTGGCCGTCGGGGCGCTCCCGGCGTCCGCCGCCCCCGGCCGGACCAGGGCCGCCCTCGTGCTGGCCGGCAGCATCCTCGCGGTCACCGCGCCCGCGTTCACCGGGCACACGCGGGCCGCTTCGCCCGAGGCCCTGGTGATCGGCGTGGACGTGCTGCACCTGGCCGCCGGAACCCTGTGGCTCGGTGGCCTCGTGGCGATTGCCCTCGTGCTCGGGGACCTCGCGCGCGGCGGCTCCGGCGCCGTCGTGCTCGGCAGGTTCTCGGCCTGGGCCGCCGGGCTGCTCGTGGTGCTCGTGGTCGCCGGGACCTTCCTCGCCTGGCGGATCGCCGGGTCCTGGGACGCGCTCCTCGGCTCCGGTTACGGAGCCCTTCTCCTCGTGAAGGTCCTCGCCGCGCTGGTCGCGGTCGCCGTCGCCGCGTGGAACAGATTCGCGCTGCTGCCGCGGCTCCGGGCGGAACCTCGCCGCCGTCCGGCTCCTCCCCGCCGTCCGGCAGCGGGCAGCCGCGCGGAACCTCGCCGTCGCGACCGGGGTTTCTCCGCCACGCCGCTGGGCCGGACGGCGCTCGCGGAGGCGGGGGTGCTGGTGGTGGTCCTGCTGGTCACCGGCTTCCTGGTGGACCGAAGCCCCGAGACCGAGACGGCCGCCGCTGCCGTCGAGGAGTCGGGCGCGAGCGCCGGGGAGCAGGTGGTGCTGGGCCAGATCTCGGCGCGGGTCGCCCTGGACCCGCCGGCCGTCGGACCGGCGACCCTCACCATCACGATGACCGACGCGCTCGGGGAGCCCGCGGAGGGCTACGAGGCGCCCCGGCTCAGCCTGAGGTCCGGCGACGTGGATCTCGGCGAGGTCGAGGTCGCCTCCCTCGGCCCGGGCGTCTACGCCGGCGACGTGGTGCTGCCGACCGGGGGCGAGTGGGAGGTGCGGGTGTCGCTGCGCACCACGGAGTTCGACAACCCGGTGCGGACGGTGACGTTCCGGGTGCCGTGACGGCCTCGGCGTCCCGCCGGCGTCACGGCGTCACGGGACGACGGTCAGCGGGTGCACGGTGCCCGTCCCTGCGTCGACGAGCGCGGCGCCGGTCAGCATTCCCGTCAGAGGCAGGATCTCGTAGGTGGCTTCGAGCACCAGCGGCGTCTGCTCCAGGCGCACACGCGTCGCGACGGTGACGTGCGGGGTCCAGGTTCCCGGGACGTAGTGCTTGTGCAGCTCGTCCGCCGTCGCGCCGAGGGCCTCGACGACCCGCTCCTGGCGTGTCACGAGCTCGGTCGTGGCCGCGGGGACCAGGCTCATCCGGCCGCGGCGAAACGCCGCTATGGCATCGAACTGCACCGTCAGGGGACCGGCGTCGGGCAGCGCCTCGACAGCCGCGTGTACCTTCTCCAGGTCCCAGGAACGCAGCACCGCCAGGGACAGGTGCGGCACGTGCCGCCCGTGCGTGTGGGTGCCGAGCGTGGGCACGCCGTCGGACTCGAGCCGCTGCCACAGCCGTCGCAGGACCCGCTCGGTCGGTCCGTCGAACAGCAAGCACACCGCCAGCGCCACGGGGCCAGCCTAGAACGCTTGACCTTGTGCCTGCTGCAACCTCGATCCTGGGGTCATGCTCACCATCAGCGACTTCAGCGAGATGTGCTACCTGTCGCCCCAGACCCTGCGCTACTACCACTCCGAGGGCCTGCTGGTCCCGGCCGACGTCGACCCGCAGACCGGCTACCGCTCGTACACGTTCGACCAGGTCGAGCAGGCGATGCTGATCACGGCCCTGCGCGGCACGGGGATGAGCGTCAAGCTCGTGCGGCGCGCGCTCGACGAGCCCGGCGAGGCGCCCGCGCTGCTGCGGGAGCACGCCGCCGAGGTGGCGGCCCAGCGGCAGCTCCAGGACGAGGCGATCAGCGACGCGCGCGAGCTCCTCGGCGCGCGGCCGGAGGTACGCCTGCGGCACGTCCCCGAGGCCACGGTGGTGTCGCGGCTGGTGGCCGTCGAGCTCGCCGGGCGCGACCGGTACGACTGGACGGCGGCCGAGACCACGCTCGGCGCCGCGGTCACCGACCTGGTCGCGACCGTCGAGTCGTGCGGCGCCGTCGTCTCCGGAACGCCCTGGCGAGGCTGGACGCGCGGGACGCAGGAGCAGCGGCAGGGTCCCGACGGGCCACCCTGGCTGGTGAGCGTGCCCGTCGAGGCGGACGCCAAGGCGCTCGCTGCGCTGCCCGACGGCGTCGAGGCGCACACCTTCGAGGCCCGCGAGGAGGTGTCGATCTTCCTTCCGGGCAAGAGCTCGATGGCCAAGTTCGCCACCGCGATGTCCCGCCTGACGACGCATCCCCTCGACGGCGCCTACGTCGACTTCTCGCGGATGCGCCAGGTGCTGCACGACGACGGGGTGGAGACGGCGCTGGCCGTGCGGCGGCTCGAGGACGACGACCTGGCCGGCTGATCTCCTTCGTTGAACGAGCCCGCGGCCTGTGCGAGGGTGAAATTTGTGCGCGAGACACCCACGCGAGAGGAGCAACACATGGACCGGCTCGGTGACGACTTCTGGGAGCTGCCGGAGGTGTTCGAGTACGAGGGCCAGCCCGTCCGCTGGCACGCGATCGGTACGGGTGAACCGCTGGTGCTGCTGCACGGCACCCCGTTCTCCTCCGTCGTGTGGCGGCGGATCGCCCCGCTCCTCGCGCGACGGCGCCGGGTGTACTACTACGACCTCCTCGGCTACGGGCGCTCGCACAAGGAGGACGGCCAGGACGTCTCGCTCGGCGTGCAGAACCGGCTCTTCGACAAGCTGCTCGCGCACTGGGGGCTGGAGCGGCCCGACGTCGTCGCGCACGACTTCGGCGGGGCGACGGCGCTGCGCACCCACCTGCTGGACGGGCGCGACTACCGGACGCTCACCCTGATCGACCCCGTGGCGCTGAGCCCCCACGGTTCGCCGTTCGTGCAGACCGCCCGCCGGCACGAGCAGGCGTTCGTCGAGCTCCCGGCCTACATCCACGACGCGCTCCTGCGCGCGTACGTCGCCGGGGCCGTGCACCGCACGCTGTCGGACGAGGAGATGCTCCGCTACACCGAGCCGTGGACGGGGGAGGTGGGCCAGGCAGCGTTCTACCGCCAGATCGCCCAGATGCGGGACGAGTACACCGACGAGATCCAGGACCGCTACGACGAGATCCGCTGCCCCGTCACCATCCTGTGGGGCGAGCAGGACGCATGGGTGCCCCTCGACCGCGGACGGGAACTGGCCCGGCGCATCCCGGGCGCCGACCTGCACACCGTCGCGTACGCCGGGCACCTCGTCCCGGAGGACGCGCCCGAGGCGGTCGTCGCGACGGTGCTCGAGGCCCTGGGCTGAGCGAGACCGCCCTTGCGTTCGAGCGCGCTCGAACCCCTAGCGTCCCCGGCATGACGAACAGCGAGACGAACCGCGACAAGATCAGCGAGAAGACCTGGCTCATCACCGGCGCCAGCTCGGGCCTCGGCCTCGCTCTCGCCGAGGCCGCGCTGCGCGCCGGTGAGCGGGTGGTCGGGACCGCCCGGCACACCAGCCGGTTCGACGCCCTCCAGGCCCGGTACGGCGACCGGCTGCTCGCCGTGGCGCACGACGTGCGCGACACGGCCGCCGCGGCCGCCGTCGTGCGGCGGGCGCTCGACGCGTTCGGGCGGGTCGACGTGCTCGTCAACAACGCCGGCGCCGGCCAGGTCGGAGCGGCCGAGGAGATCAGCGACGACCGGCTGCGGGACATGCTCGACCAGCACCTGTTCGGCCCGGCGGCCTACGTGCGCGCCGTCCTGCCGCACCTGCGGGAGCGTGGTTCGGGCGCGATCGTGCAGATGAGCAGTCAGGGCGGGCGCATGTCGTTCCCGGCGGTCGGCAGCTACTCGGCCGGCAAGTTCGCGCTGGAGGGCTGGTCCGAGGCGCTCGCGGGCGAGGTCGCCCCGTTCGGGATCCGGGTGCTGATCGTGGAGCCCAGCCGGTTCCGCACGGCCTTCCACGCGCCGGGCGTGCTCGCGACGGCCGCCCAGGACCCGGCCTACGAGGCGGTGACCGGGGCGGTGCGCGCGAACATGGCCGACGCCGACGGCATCCAGGAGGGTGACCCCGAGCGCGGTGCCGCCGTCATCCGCGACGTGCTCGGCGCCGTCGACGCGCCGCTGCGGCTCCCGCTCGGCGCCGAGGCGGTCCGCAACCTCAGGCGCGTCTACACCGACGCGCTCGACGACGTCGAGAAGTGGGCCGGAGCCAGCGAGTCGGCGGACTTCCCTGGTGTGCCCGCGGCCGTGCGTGCGTTCTGACCGGGCCGACCTAAGGTGACTGGCATGGCCATGGACGAGCTGATGTCGCGGGCGCTGGCGGCGCTGGGGGAGAACGGCGCGCCGTCCGTCGAGGTGATCCATGCCCTGGCCGACGCCGACGCGACGACCGAGCCGATGACCATCGCCGAGGCCGCCGTCCACCTCGACGTCTCGCCGCACACGCTGCGCTACTACGAGCGGGCCGGGCTGGTCGAGGTCGGCCGCGACCCCTCGGGCCACCGCGTGTACGACGCCGCCGCGATCCGGCGCCTGGTGTTCCTCACGCGGATGCGGCTCTCGGGGATGCCCATGCGGGACCTGCGGCACTACGTGGCGCTGGTCGACGCCGGGAAGCACACCGAGCCCGAGCGCCTCGACATCCTGCTGGAGCACCGGGACACCATCCGGCGGCGGATCCGCGAGCTGACGCTCTCGCTGGCCGCGACGGAGTACAAGATCGCGACCTACGGCGGTTCGACGGGCCCGGGGGTCTAGTGTCCTGAGGTCCGGCACTGGCCCCAGGCCCCAGGCGACCGTAACTCCGGGGGTTGTGGTCGGTTGAAGCCTGGGGCGGTGCGCCGGTACCGGGACCAGAGGATGAGCGCCGCTCCCGGGCCCGTAGGTCTGACGCCAGCGTGCGTGGGACCTGCGCGATACGTTGGCGCCATGGCAGTCGTCCTTCATCGTGCCCCGCGCACGGACCTGCTCGCGCGGGGCCTGGGGGACCTGCTCGCCACGCCCCTCGACGACCCGTTCGCGACCGAGGTCGTCGTGGTGCCCGCCCGCGGTGTCGAGCGGTGGCTCGCGCAGCGGCTCAGCCACCGGCTCGGCTCGGTCCCTGGGCAGGACGACGGCGTGTGCGCCGGCGTGGACCTGCGCTCGCCGCGCTCGCTGTTCGCCGAGGTCACGGGCACCCGCGACGACGACCCCTGGGCGCCGGACGCCCTGACGTGGCCCCTGCTGGCGGCGATCGACGCGAGCCTCGACGAGCCGTGGGCCGCGCTGCTCGCCCAGCATCTGGGGCACGGTATCCCGGGGGAGGAGGGGGACCTGCGGCGCGGACGCCGGCTCTCCGTCGCCCGCCGGCTCGCGCGGCTCCTGGCGGGCTACGCCGCCCAGCGTCCGGCACTGATCGCGGACTGGGCGGCGGGCCGCGACACCGACGGGTGCGGTCGCGCGGTCCCCGCCGACCTCGCGTGGCAGCCGCCGCTGTGGCGGGCTCTCGCCGAGCGGGTCGACGCCGAGCCGCCGCACGCGCGGCACGCGGCCGTCGTCGAGCGGCTGAAGGCCGAGCCGGGCGCCTTCGAGCTGCCCGAGCGGCTGTCCCTCTTCGGGCATACGCGACTGGCCGCGAGCGAGGTCGAGCTGGTCGGCGCGCTCGGCGCGCACCGCGACGTGCACCTGTGGCTGCCGCACCCCTCGGCACCGCTGTGGTCGGCGCTCAAGGACCTCGGCGGGCCCGTCGACCGGGCGCTCGATCGTTCGCACGAGCGTGTCGGGCACCGGCTCCTGGCCACGCTCGGCCGCGACACACGCGAGCTGCAGCGCACGCTGTCCGCGATCGAGCTGCGCGACGAGCCGGTCGCCGCGGCGGACGACCGCGGAGACATCGCCGGCGACACGCAGCCGCCGTCCACCCTCCTGGGGATGCTCCAGCACGACCTGCGCGCCGATGCCGTCGGCGACGCGGCCTCCCGCCTGCTCGACCCCGCCGACCGCTCGGTCCAGGTGCATGCCTGCCACGGCCCGGCCCGGCAGGTCGAGGTGCTGCGCGACGTGCTGCTCGGCCTGCTCGCCGACGACCCGACGCTCGAGCCGCGCGACGTGCTCGTCATGTGCCCCGACATCGAGACCTACGCGCCCCTGGTCACCGCCGCCTTCGGGCTGGCCGACGTCGTCGGGCCGGACGGCCACCCCGCGCACGGCCTGCGCGTGCGGCTCGCCGACCGGGCGCTGGACCGGACCAACCCGCTGCTCGCCGTCGTGATGCGGCTTCTGGAGCTCGCCGGCGACCGGGCAGGCGTGGGCGACGTCCTGGACCTGGCGCACGCCGAGCCCGTGCGCCGTCGGTTCGGGTTCCGGGACGACGACCTGGAACAGCTCGCCCACTGGGCACGGGAGACCGGCGTGCGGTGGGGCTTCGACGCGGCGCACCGCGCCGGCTTCGGCCTGGCCGACTACGCGTCCGGCACCTGGCAGGAGGGCGTGGACCGGCTGCTCGCGGGGGTCGCGATGTCGGACGACACCGGCACCTGGCTCGAGCGCACCCTGCCGCTGGACGACGTCGGCAGCGGGCAGGTCGAGCTCGTCGGCCGCCTGACCGAGCTCGTCGAGCGGCTGCGGGACGTCACCGACGCGCTCGTCGGCGGGCACCCGCTCGAGCACTGGCTGACCGCGCTGGAGGACGGCGTCGCGGCGCTCACCACCGTGCCGACCGCGGACGCGTGGCAGCTCGCGCAGGTGCGGCGCGAGCTCGCCCGGGTGCGCACCGACGCGCCCGACCCGGCCGTGCCCCTGCGGCTGCCGGACGTGCGCGCGCTGCTCGCCGACTGCGTGGCCGGCCGCCCGACCCGCGCGAACTTCCGCACCGGCACGCTGACCGTGGCCACGCTCGTGCCGATGCGGTCGGTACCGCACCGCGTCATCGCCCTGCTCGGGCTCGACGACGGCGTGTTCCCGCGGGTCGGCATCACCGACGGCGACGACGTGCTGGCGCGCGAGCCGAGGACGGGCGAGCGCGACCCACGCAGCGAGGACCGGCAGCTCTTCCTCGACGCGATCCTCGCCGCCACCGAGGCCCTCGTGGTGACCTACAGCGGTGCCGACGAGTACTCGGGCCAGGTCCGCCCGCCCGCCGTACCGCTGGGTGAGCTGCTGGACGCCCTCGACGAGACGGCGCGGACACCCGACGACCGCCCGGTGTCCCAGGCGGTGACCGTGCGTCACCCGCTGCAGCCGTTCGACCGGCGCAACGTCGAGCCAGGAGCGCTCGTGCCCGGCACCGCCTTCACGTTCGACCGTGCGGCCCTGGCCGGCGCCCGCGCCGCGACCGGCCCCCGCACCCCGGCAGGCCCGTTCCTGGCCGCGCCGCTCGCACCGGCGGCGCCGGCAGGGGCGGACGACGGCATCGTCGCCCTCGACGACCTGCTCGCCTTCTACCGCTCCCCGGCGCGCGGGTTCCTCGTCCAGCGCCTCGACGTCGGCCGGCCCTTCCAGGAGGAGCCGCTCGACGACGGGCTGCCCGTCGAGCTCGACGGGCTCGGCCGCTGGGCCGTCGGGGAGCGGGTCCTGCGGGACGTGCTGTCCGGCACGACGCTCGACGACGCCGTGCAGAAGGAGTGGCGGCGCGGGCAACTCCCGCCCGGACGCCTGGGCTGGCGCCCGCTGGTCGGTGTCGCCGAGGAGGTGGGCCCGCTCGCCGACGCCGCCGGGGGCCTGCGCGCGAGCCCCGCGCGCGTCGTGGACGTGGACGTCGACCTGGGTGACGGGCGCAGCCTGCGCGGCTCCGTGCCGGGCCTGCACGGCGACCGCCTCGTCGCGGTGTCCTACGCGCGGCTCGGCGGCAGGCAGCGCCTGCAGACCTGGATCCGGCTGCTGGCGCTCGCGGCGTCGGACGACGACCGGCCCTGGGTGGGGTACACGCTCGGCCGGCCGGCCAACCCGCGCTCACGCAGGACGTGGCAGGGCTCCCGGCTCGGGCCGCTGGACCACACGGCCGTCGAGCTGCTGCGGGGCCTCGTCGCGCTGCGCGACCGCGGCCTCACCGAGCCGCTGCCGCTGCCGGTCAAGGCGTCGGTGGTCTACGCCGAGGCGCGCAGGAGCAGTGCCGACCCGGCCGACGCGCGGTACCGGGCGGGGCAGACGTGGACCGGCCAGAAGGGGCCCGGCGGCCGCCTCGACGGCGAGTGCGCGGAACCCGAGCACGTGCGTGTCCACGGACCGGGGGCCCCGCTGCCCGGGACCGGCGAGGAGCCACGGCCCGGTGAGGAGCACCCGGGGGAGACGACCCGCTTCGGTGCGCTGGCAATGCGGGTCTGGAGCCCGCTGCTGGAGAACGAGAGGTTCAGCGACTGATGGACGTCTTCGACCTGACCGGGCCGCTGCCGCGCGGCACGGCCCTGCTGGAGGCGAGCGCGGGCACCGGCAAGACCTTCGCGATCGGCGCGCTCGTGACCCGGTACGTCGCCGAGGGCGTCGTGCCGCTCGACCAGATGCTCGTGGTGACCTTCGGCCGTGCCGCGACCCAGGAGCTGCGCGACCGCGTGCGCGGCGCCCTGCTGCGGGCCGAGCGCACGTTCGCCGCCGCCCTCGCGGGCCGCGACACCGGACCGGTCGACGAGGTCCTGGCGGCGCTGCTCGACGTCGACGACGCCGAGCGGGTCGCCCGGCACCGGCGGCTGGCCGACGCGCTGGCCGCGTTCGACCACGCCACCATCGCGACGATCCACCAGTTCTGCCAGCTCGTGCTGCGCTCGCTCGGCGTCGCGGGGGACACCGAGCCGGGCGCCGAGCTCGTCGAGTCCCTGACCGAGCTCACCGTCGAGGTGGTTGACGACCTCTACCTGCGCCGGTACGGCAACGCCCCCGAGCCGCCCCCGTTCGACCGGGCCTGCGCCCTCAAGGTCGCCACCGCCGCCGTCGAGGACCCTCGCGCCGCGCTCGCCGACGCCGACCCGGACGACGCCGTCGGCTCGGCACGCGTCTCCTTCGCCCGTGAGGTGCGCGCCGAGATGGAGCGGCGCAAGCGGCGGCTCGGCATCCTGTCGTACGACGACCTGCTCGGGCGGCTGGCCGACGCCCTCGACCCGGCGACCGCCGACGGCGGGGCCGCCGTCGGCGCGCGGATGCGCGACCGCTGGAAGGTCGTGCTGGTCGACGAGTTCCAGGACACCGACCCGGTGCAGTGGCAGGTGCTGGAGCGGGCCTTCGGCGCGGGGGAGCCGGGCCGGCAGACGCAGGCGATGGTGCTGGTCGGCGACCCCAAGCAGGCCATCTACGCCTTCCGCGGCGGCGACGTCGTCGCGTACCTCGACGCCGCGCGGCACGCCGCCACACGCGCGACCCTGGGCAGCAACTGGCGCTCGGACGCGCCACTGGTCGAGACCCTGGGAGTACTGCTGGGCAACGCGGCGCTCGGCCACGAGGAGATCGTGGTGCACCCGGTCAGAGCCGAGGGCGGGAGCGGCCGGCTGGCCGGCGCGCCGCACCCGGCGCCGTTCCGGCTGCGGCAGGTGCTGCGCGAGGGGCTGCCCAAGGTCAAGGGCAGCGCGATCCAGGTGGGCGCCGCACGGCAGCACGTCGCGACGGACCTCGCCGCCGACGTCGCGGGACTGCTCGCCTCGGGCGCGACCTGGGACGGGCGCCCGCTGGTGCCCGGCGACGTCGCCGTCCTCGTGTCGGCGCGGGTGCACGGGCGGCTCGTGCAGGACGCGCTCGCCGAGCGCGGCGTCGCGGCCGTGATGCCCGGCGGTGACGTGTTCGAGACGCCCGCCGCCGACGAGTGGCTGACGCTCCTGGAGGCGCTGGAGTCCCCGCACCGTTCGGGCCTGGTGCGCGCCGCGGCCCTCACGCCGTTCCTCGGCCGCACCGCCGCCGACCTCGACGCGGGCGGCGAGGATACGACCGCCCGCGACGCCGACACCCTGCGCGGCTGGGCGATCCTGCTGCGCCACCGGGGCGTGGCCGCCCTGCTGGAGGCCGCCGAGGAACGCGGGCTCAGCGGGCGGGTGCTGGCTCAGGCCGAGGGCGAGCGCCTGCTGACCGACGTCCGCCACCTGGGGCAGCTCCTGCACGAGGTGAGCGTGACCGAGTCGCTCGGCCTGACCGCCCTGCTGGCCTGGTTCCGCGACGAGCGGCGCCGTACGGGCACCGCCGAGCGGCCGCGCCGGCTGGACTCGGATGCCGCTGCCGTGCAGATCGTCACGGTGCACGGCAGCAAGGGTCTGCAGTACCCGGTGGTGTACCTGCCGTTCGGCTACGACAACTACGCGCGCCCCGTCGAGATCGCGCTCTACCATGACGACCGCGGCGCGCGGACGATCGACGTCTCCGGCTCGGGCGCGCAGTGGGACGCCCACTGCACCGCGCACCGCGCGGAGGAGGACGGCGAGGAGCTCCGCAAGCTCTACGTGGCCCTGACCCGCGCGCAGTCGCAGGTCGTGGCGTGGTGGGCCCCGACGTCGAGCACGCCGACGAGCGGGCTGCACCGCCTCCTGTTCGGCCGCACCCCCGGCACGCGGGAGGTCCCGGGCACGCAGCCGATCAAGGACGACGACTACGCCACGCGCGTGCTGGGCTTGCTGGAGGAGCTGGGCGGCCCCGCGGCCGAGCTCGCGGTGCCCGCCGAGGCATCGGCACCCGCACCGGCCGACCGGCACACGCCCTTCGAGGCGCGCGCCTTCGACCGCGCCGTCGACACCGCGTGGCGGCGCACCTCCTACAGCGGCCTCATCGCGGCGGACGACGACGGCGCGGGGGCGGGCGCGCGAGTGGGCAGCGAACCCGAGGCCGCCGGCAAGGACGACGAGCCGGCAGCGCCCGAGGCCGACGTCCCCGACGCCGAGGAGCAGGCGGTGCCGGACGCCGCCGAGACGTCGCCCATGGCGGACCTGCCCACGGGTGCCGCCTTCGGGTCCCTGGTGCACGCGGTGCTGGAGGACGCCGACCCGTTCGCGCCCGACCTGCGCGCCGAGCTGCAGGAGCACGTCACGGAGCAACTGCGCTGGTGGCCCGTCCAGGCGGACCCCGCGGCGCTCGCCGAAGGGCTCCTGCCGCTGCACCGCACCCCGCTCGGCCCGCTGGCCGGCGGCCTGACGCTGGGCGAGATCGGCCGGCCGGACCGGCTCCGCGAGCTGACCTTCGAGCTGCCCCTGAACGGCGGCGACCTCGGCGGCCCCGGCCGGGCCGAGGCGCGGCTGCGGGATCTCGCCCCGCTGCTGCGCGCCCACCTGCCCGCCGACGACCCGCTCGCCGCCTACGCCGACCGGCTCGAGCAGCCCGCCCTGAGGGACCAGCCGCTGCGCGGCTACCTCACCGGCTCGATCGACGTGGTGCTCCGGCTGCCGTCCGGGCGGTTCGTCGTCGTCGACTACAAGACCAACTTCCTGGGGCCCGCCGTCGCCGACTACTCGCGGGACCGGATGGCCGAGGCCATGCTGCACTCGCACTACCCGCTGCAGGCCCTGCTGTACGGTGCGGTGCTGCACCGCTACCTGCGCTGGCGGCTGCCCGGCTACGACCCCGGCACCCATCTCGGCGGGGTGCTCTACCTCTTCGTGCGCGGTATGGCGGGGCCGGACACCCCCGACTCGGGCGGCGCCTCCGCCGCGAACGGCAGCCCGGCCGGCGTGTTCTCCTGGGAGCCGCCGCCGGCGCTGCTGGTCGCGCTCTCCGACCTGCTCGCCGGCGCCGCGGGGGAGAAGGCCGCATGACGACGGCGATCGAGCGCTGGACCAGCGACGACCCCCACGACGCCCGCCGGGCGCTCGGTGCGACCGGGCTGCTGCGCACCTTCAACGACGCCGGCGTGCTCACCGCCGCCGACGTGCACGTCGCGCGCCGCACGGCCGATGTCGTGGGTGAGGACGACGAGACCGTGCGGCTCGCCGTCGCGCTCGCGGTGCGGGCCGTGCGGCAGGGTTCGGTGTGCGTGGACCTGGGCGGGTTCGACGACGGCGCGGCCCCGGGCGCGACTGGCCCTGACGAAGCGCCCCTGCCGTGGCCGGCCGCCGACGGCTGGCTCGACCGGGTAGCGGCCAGCCCGCTCGCCGAGCGGTCGGTGGTGCGGGCCGACCTCGGCCTGCTCTACCTCGACCGGTACTGGCGCGAGGAGCGGCAGGTGCGCGACGACGTCGTCGCCCGGCTGGCGGCGCCCGCCCCTCCGGTCGATGACGCCCTCCTCGAGGCCGGCGCCGCGCGGCTGTTCCCCGGCGATGCGTACGCCGAGCAGCGCGCGGCGGCGCTGTCGACCGCACGCCGCCTGACCACGGTGCTCACGGGTGGCCCCGGCCGCGGCAAGACGACGACGGTGGCCGGCCTGCTCGCCCTGCTGGCGGAGCAGGCCGAGCACGCCGGCGGAAGGCGCCTGCGGATCGCGCTCGCCGCACCCACCGGCAAGGCGGCCGCGCGGCTGCAGGAGGCGGTGGCCGACTCGCTCGGCGCTTCCCCGCAGGCCGGGCGACCGGAGTTCACCGACGACGACCGGCGCCGCCTCGCCGGGCTCCAGGCCGGCACGCTGCACCGGCTGCTGGGCTCGCGGCACGGTTCGAGCACCCGGTTCCGGCACGACCGCTCCAACCGCTTGCCGCACGACGTCGTCGTGGTCGACGAGACCTCCATGGTCTCGCTCACGCTCATGGCCCGGCTGCTGGAGGCGGTGCGTCCCGACGCGCGGCTCGTGCTCGTGGGCGACCCCGACCAGCTCGCCTCCGTCGAGGCCGGTGCGGTGCTCGCCGACCTCGTCGCCGGGCTGGGCGAGCGCGGCGACGGCGCCGTGTCGGCCCTCATCAAGGACCACCGCTCAGAGAGTAAAGCGATCACCCGGCTGGCCGCCGCGATCCAGGACGGCGACCCGGAGGCGGTGATCGCGGAGCTGACGGCGGGCGATGGTGCCGTGGAACTCGTCCATCCCGACGACGCGACCCGGCTCACCGCCCTCCAGGACGAGCTGACACGGCACGCCCTCGCCGTCCGCGGCCTGGCTCTGGCGGGCGACGCCGCCGGGGCGCTGGCCGCGGCCGAGCGGCACCGGCTGCTGTGCGCCCACCGCGAGGGCCCGTGGGGTGTCGCGCACTGGAACCGGCTGGTCGAGCGCCGGCTCGGTGAGGCCTCCGGCGCCTACCTCGGCGCCGCCGTCGGCACCCAGTGGTACGCGGGGCGGCCCGTGCTGGTCACCGCCAACGACTACAGCCTCGGCCTGTTCAACGGCGACACCGGGGTGGTGGTCGCGGACGGCGAGACCCTGCGCGCCCACATCAGCGGTGGCGCGACGTTCGCCGTCTCGCGCCTGGGCGACGTCGAGACGCTGCACGCCATGACCGTGCACAAGAGCCAGGGCAGCCAGGCCGACGAGGTGACGGTGCTGCTGCCGGACGAGACGTCGCCGCTGCTCACGCGCGAGCTGTTCTACACGGCGGTGACGCGGGCACGGCGGCGGGTGCGGGTGGTCGGGACGCCGGAGGCGGTGCGGGCGGCCGTCGTCCGGCGGGCTCGGCGCGCGACCGGGCTGGCGGAGCGGCTGCGGGGTGACGTTCCGGCGGGGTAGAGCAACGAGGGAGGGGCCGCCGAAGATCAGCCTCCGGGGGGAGGACTTGTGTGCCACCACCTGATTACGTTGGGGTCATGGCAAACACCGGACCGGACGACCAGAGCGGCAACGACGCCGCCCCGCCCGTCGGCAGGAACTGGGGAGCCGGCGTCGCGCTCGGCCTGAGCATCGGCCTGGCGCTCGGCCTGGCGCTGGACAACCTCGCGGTCGGTCTCGCGCTCGGTGTGGCGTTCTTCCCGGTGTTCGCGATGGTGCGGGCGACCCCTGCGGCCGAGGACGACGCCCCCGGCGAGGGCAAGCGCCCAGCCGGCGACGCGTAGCCGAACCGACCACCCCTACACGCTGCACGCGACACGCCGACGATGGGGTGCGGTGTGTCGGGTTCGTACTCGACGGTTACTGGAACCTGTCGAACATCGACCAGAAGCTCTTGTCGTCGGCGCCCGACGTGACGGTCGGGGTGTTGTCGCCGGCGTCGAAGAAGTAGTACATCGGGCACGGGTCCCCGATCTCCTGGGTGTACCGCTCCACGGCCTTGCCGGTGCGCAGCGAGTACGCGGCGATCCGGAACTTCCAGGCGTGGAAGCGGGCGGTCAGGACGGTGTCGTCGGCGGTGTACCGGCAGGTCTCCAGGTAGCGGCCGCGGCCGACGTCGTGCAGGCAGACGACCAGCTCGGCCTCGTCGATGTCGCGAGCCTCCCAGCCGGACGGGAGCGTGCGGTGCTCCGGGATCCCGAACCACCAGGCCTTGTGCGGGTCGGAACCGGCGTAGGCGGGTGCGCCGCGGTAGGGCACGGGGTCCTTGCAGTACGTGTTGCCGTTGAGCGCCGCGAGGGCGTCCACCCGCTGGACCGCGGTGTCGACGTCGTACTGCTCGCTCCGGGCGGTGCGGACCATCTTGTGGTCGCCGAACCGGTCCAGGAACTGCTCGTAGGTCGCGCTGGCCTCGGTGAGCCGGTCGGCCTGCGCCTGCTCGCGTGCGCAGGCGAGGACACGTTCGGGAACCTGGTCGGCGTCCGCCGCGATCGGTTCGGCCAGCTCGGGCGGATCTCCCGTGCGGTCGTGGACCCACTCGTCGGTCCGCAGCGCCTCGCAGGGCGACTTCCGGTCGCCGAGTTCTGCCAGGAACGTCTCCACGACCTGCCGCACCGCAGCCGACTGGCCCGGCACGTCCGACAGCGTGGTCCGCAGCTGTCCGAAGCCGCTCTTCAGGTTCCCCGCCGCGAGCAGCCGTTCGGCGCGCTCGGGCCCGGCGCCTTCCCACGCCGCGGCGGGATGGTCGAGGTAGACCTGGAGTCGTTCCGCGGCCGCGGCGGGGTCCCGCTGGCCGAGTGCGTCCAGCAGGACGCCGCAGGCCTCGAGGGCTGCCCGGCCGTCCAGCACCGCCGTCTCCGCGACGACGGTGTGTCCGGGGTGCAACCGGTCGAGCGTCGCTGACGCCGTCGTGCAGTCACCCGCCGCGTGCGACCGGCCGGCGTCCCGCACCAGCCCCTGGGCGTCGGCGCGCAGCACGAGCACGGTGGACAGGAGGATGACGACGACCGAGGCGGCGGCGATGCGCTGCCACAGCACCGGTCCGGCCGGCGCGACTGGCTGCCACGGCACCGGTCCGGCCGGCGGGCCGGCGGCGGCGTCGGCCAGGATCCAGGCGTGCACGACCATGGCCACCCACCACAGCCCGAGGACGACGAGCCACCACGGCTCGCCGGGCGTCAGCGCGATGCCGACGACGGCGACGCCCGTGCCGGCGACCGCGCACGCGGCGAGCACCCACCGGCGCAGGAACAGGTACCCGATCCCGAGCAGGGTGGCGTTCCCGACCACGACGGCGAGGCGGTCGCCGCCCGACGGCGGGTGCGTCCGGTCGGGCGGAAGGGCCACTGGGCGGTCGATCATCCGACGAGTGGACACCAGGTGGTCCGGGACCCCTCCCGACGTCGGCCGCTCCACGCCTCGGGGGTGGCACGTTCGTGCCGCCCCCGAGGGTGTGCGCAGGTCAGGCGGTGCCGGTGACGGCGCTGCCGCTACGGGTGACCGTGTACTGCAGGGTCTGGCCGCTCCGGAAGTGGAACGTCAGGGACACGGGCTCGCCGTCCTTGAGGCTGTCCAGGTAGCGCTTGGTCAGCGTGATGGTCCCGGCCTCGTAGTCGGGCCGGAAGTCGTCCCAGAACTCCGGGAACGTGGTCCAGCCGTGGTGGCCGGCCCCGGTGCCGTCGTCGTACACCGACTCCATCGTGGCGAGCTGGTCGCCGTTGAACGTCGCCGGGATCACCAGCGACGCGTTGGTGCCGGTGGCGCTCTCGACGGCCGGGTCCTCGGAGGTGATCACGTGGAGCTTCCACGGCATGCCGCCGGAGAAGACGACCTGCAGCTCCGCGCTGGTTCCGATCTCGCGGTCGCCGAGGACGGTCTTCAGCAGCCTCGCCTTGAGCGTGAGCTTGCTGCCGGACCGGGTGTAGTCGCGACCGGACCGCAGCGTGGTGTTCCCGAACTTGAGCTTCTTGAACTTGAGGCCGTTGAGGTTCAGGGTGACCGACCGGTCCGTGATCTTGCCGGACGAGTCGACGAACACGAGGTCGGTCGAGGCGGTGCCGGAGCGACCGGTCCAGCCCCGGGCGATGTAGCCGAACTGCTCCTCGTCGCGCCACTCGCGCATGAAACGGTCGAAGTGCGTGCCGTTGTCCCACCAGATGGTGGTGATGCCCGAGGTGCGGGCCAGGTGGCCGAAGTGCTCGAAGAACTTCAGGTACTCGCCGCGCTCGACCTTGTTGTCGTAGTTGTCGAGCAGGCCGTACTCGCCGATGATGACCGGGATGCCCTGGGAGACGAAGGTGTCGACCTGGCTCTGGAAGCTCTCCTCCAGCAGGCCCTGCACCTCCTCGTTGTAGGTGGTGTATCCGGCGACGTTCACGCTGAACGGCCAGAACCCGTAGTTGTGGGTCGTGGCGGCCAGCATCGGGTCGTCGAGCGCCTCGATCTCGTCGACGAGGGCGTCCATGTGGACCTGGTCGGCTCCGGTGTGGAGCGTCGGCAGGACCAGCAGGCGATCGGCGTTCTCGCCTCCCGAGGAGCGCACGATCTCGTGGAACGAGCTGTTCAGCTCCGCGATGTGGCGGTGGCTCTCCTCGTCGCCCGAGGTGCCGGTGAAGTTCACCTCGTTCACCGACTCGAACATCAGCTCCCGCGGGAAGTCCTTGAAGGTGTCCGCGATCTGGGTCCAGGTGGCGTCGTACTGGGCCATCACCTCGTCATGCTTGGTGGGCATGTGGGTGAGCCAGTTCCACGAGTCGTGGTGCGTGTTGATCATGACGTAGAGGTCCGCGTCCAGGGCGAAGTCCACGACCTCCTTGACACGCGCCATGGTCTCGGGCTCGACCGTGTAGTCGGGCGCGGGACCGGTGTGGTTGCCCCAGCTCACGGGGATGCGGACCGAGTTGAAGCCCTCGGCCTTGATGTCGTCGAAGAGGGTCTCGTCGATGCGCGGGTTGCCCCACGCGGTCTCGTCGGCGCCCTCGCCGCAGCACTGGGCGTCGAGGGAGTTGCCGAGGTTCCAGCCCGGCTGCATCGCGGCGACGATCTCCGCGGCCGACGCCGGCGCGTCGGACTGGCTCCGCACGGGCGCCGTCTGCGCGCCGGCAGGGGCGGCGAGGCCGGCCGACAGCGCCAGCCCGGCCGTCAGGGCGACGAACTTCTTCCACGGGGGTCTCTTCACGGTATGCCCTTCTTCGCGCATGGGTGGCTCGACGAGGGCAGTTGGCTCCCCGTCGAGCGGTCTGAGTGATCAGCGGCGATCGCTCGCCACGTGGTTCGGGCCCAGCATCCGCTTCGACGGGACCATTCCCTCGAAGCGCTTCAACAAAGTAGGGCTTCGATCGGAGGCTGCGCAAGCCCTGTTTGATGGACGAAGATCCGCATCGCAGGTGACAGCGATGGCAGAAACCGATGTCGAAACATCGAAGCGCTTCGAGAAGCAGAAGCGCCACCATGCTCTGAGCAAGCGCTAGTGTCCCGCGTCTGAAGTTCGCCTCATGAGTTGTGCGCCGCGAGACCAGTCGGATGCACGCAACTGATCTCGAACGACGACGAGTGCAACGGACCGGCCTGACGGCCCCAGGCTCCAGGCGCGACCGGGGTGTCCGGGTCGGCCAGGAGGGCGCGCGAGCTCGTCCCGTCCCAG
>NZ_JBHXBG010000109.1:0-18763 GCF_042726755.1 Promicromonospora sp. NPDC060271
ACGCCGGGCTACCCTGCCCTCCGTGAACCAGAACCCGTGGATCAAGCTGCTCGGTGACGTCGTCGAGGCCGTGGCAAGCACCTTCCTCGACCAGGGCGACCGCCGCACCGCCGGCGACCGGCCGGCGCCGGGGCCGACGCCCCGGGACCGCCGTCCGGCCTCGGGCCGGAACCTGCCCGAGACCGATGGTTACCCCGGCGACTACGTGGGCACGGTCAAGCCCGTCTACCGGCCCGAGCTCGACGGCGAGCCCGACCCGGGTGAGATCGTCTGGTCGTGGGTGCCGTATGAAGAAGATCACAGCCAGGGCAAGGACCGCCCGGTGCTGATCGTGGGCAACGACGGCCCCTGGCTCCTCGCGCTGCAGCTCACCAGCCAGGACCACGACCGCGACGCCGCGCAGGAGGCCCGCGCCGGCCGCCGCTGGATGGACATCGGCACCGGCTCCTGGGACAGCAACGGCCGCCCCTCCGAGGTGCGCCTCAACCGCGTGATCCGCATCCACCCGGACGCCGTCCGCCGGGAGGGCGCGATCCTCGACCGCGCCGTCTTCGACCAGGTCGCCGCCGCACTCTGACCCCGGACGTGTCAGACGCTCAGGCCACTCCCGTGACCTGAGCGTCTGACAGGTCGAGCCTGGATCTATGGCTGGATCGACGTCACCAGGAACGCGGCCAGGAGTACGAGGTGCACGACGCCCTGCAGCGTCTTGGCCCGGCCCGGCGCGATGCTCAGCATCGCCACGACCACGGAGACCGCGAGCAGCACCATCTGGACCGGCTCGAGGCCGAGGGTGAGCGGCCCCTCCATCCAGATCATCGCGACGGCGATGGTGGGGATGGTCAGGCCGATCGACGCCATGGCCGAGCCGTAGGCGAGGTTGAGGCTGGTCTGGACGCGGTTGCGGAGCGCGTTGCGGACCGCGGCTATCGACTCGGGTGCGAGGACGAGGAGCGCGATCACCACGCCGACCACCCCGTACGGCAGGCCCGCCGCGGCCACCCCGTGCTCGATGGTGGGCGAGAGCAGCTTGGCCAGGAAGACCACCGAGACGAGCGCGAGGACCAGCAGCGCGACGCTGATCCACGCCTCCTTCGCGGCCGGCGGGTCGGCGTGGTCGTCGCCGTCCTCGTCCTTGATGACGCCCGTGACGCGGCCGTACCTGTCGCTCGTGACGGGCAGGAAGAAGTCGCGGTGCCGCACGGTCTGGGTGAAGACGAACGCCCCGTACAGCATCAGCGACGCCACGGCCGCGAAGGCGAGCTGGAAGGGCGTGTACGCGCCGCCGTCCGCCGACGTCGTGAACCGTGGCAGGACCAGCGTGACCCCGGCCAGCGCGATCACCGTGGCGAGCGCCGACCCGGTGCCCGACGCGTTGAAGCTGACCAGGTGATGCTTGCTCGCACCGACGAGCAGGGACAGCCCGACGATCCCGTTGAACGTGATCATGACGGCGGCGAACACGGTGTCCCGGGCGTAGGTGCTTGCTGCGTCGCCGCCGCTGCTCATCAGCATGATGATCAGGCCGACCTCGATCACGGTCACCGCCACCGCGAGGATCAGGGAGCCGAACGGCTCGCCGACCCTGTGCGCAACGACCTCTGCGTGGTGCACCGCCGCGAGCACCGAACCGACCAGAGCGGCGCCGATCGCGGTCAGGATCACCGGGTGGTCATGGCTGCTCCACGTCACCACGAGGAGCACCGCGGCAAGGACTGGCACCACCACGGTCCACTGGAGACGGCCTCTCAGAGTCGCGGTAGTCATGGTTGGGATTCTAAGGTGGCTCGTCAGGGTCCTTTTTGGCCGACGGCGGCCGTAGCCGGTGTCACACCGGACTCCTCGCCCGAGACGCCCCAGCCTCTGGTAATCTTGGAGGTCGCGTGTCCGCCCAGGTCGGCGGGCACAGTCCCAGCTCCTCTCCACGGGTCCCCACCCCAGTCCCGGAGCTGCGACCGCCCTCTACGACCTATCCGCTCGCCGTCAGGCGAACACACCAGGAAGTCCCATCGTGGCAAACATCAAGTCCCAGATAAAGCGCATCAAGACGAACGAGAAGGCTCGTCTGCGCAACAAGTCCGTCAAGTCGGAGCTGAAGACCCACGTGCGCAAGGTGCGCGAGGCCGTCGCAGCCGGCGACAAGGAGACCGCGACGGTTACCCTTGCCACCGCGTCGCGCAAGCTCGACAAGGCAGCGGCCAAGGGCGTCATCCACGCGAACCAGGCCGCGAACCGCAAGTCGGCCCTCGCGAAGGCCGTCGCCGCTCTCTGAGCCGCCCCAAAAGACGCCGTCCACCCACGGGGAGGACGGCGTCTTTCGCGTCCCCGCCTGAGCGTTGAGTGCGTGATTTTTGTGCGTTTGAAACGCTCCAACGCGCAAATACCCCGCACTCAACGAGCGCGGCTTTGTCAGCGGCGGGAGCGGGCGATCGTTAGGACCGCACGTTCCACCGCGAAGACCGGGTCCCTTGACTCGCCCTTGACGTCCGCGTCCGCCTGCGCGACGGCGGAGATCGCCGCCGCGAGGCCCTCCGGCGTCCAGCTCCGCAGGTCCTTGCGGGCGCGATCCACCTGCCAGGGCGCCATGCCGATGTCGCGTGCGGAGAACCCGCCGCCGCCGCGCATCGACGCGACCTTCGCGAGGTTGCGCAGCCGCAGCGCCAGGGCGGCGACGATGGGCACGGGGTCCAGCCCCGTGTCGAGCGCGTGCCGCAGGAGCGCGACGGCTCCCCCGGCGTCACCGGCCACGGCGGCGTCGGCGACGCGGAAGCCCGTCGCCTCGACGCGTCCGCCGTAGTACTTGTCCACGGTCGCCGCCGTGATGGTGCCCGTCGTGTCGGCGATGAGCTGCGAGCAGGCCGACGCGAGCTCGCGCAGGTCGCTGCCGAGGGCCTCCACCAGGGCACGCACCGCCTCGGCGTCGGCCCGACGGCGAGCGGCCTTGAACTCCCCTGCCACGAACGACGCCTTCTCGCTGTCCTTGGTCACCGGCTCGCAGACCATCACCGGCGCACCCGACTTCGTGATGGTGTCGAGCATCTTCTTGCCGCGCTGCCCGCCACCGTGCACGACCACGAGGACGGTCTCCTCGTCCGGCGATCCGACGTACGAGACGAGGTCGGCCATCAGCTCCTCGGTGCCGGACTCAGCCGACCGGACCACGACGATCTTGGCCTCGCCGAACAGGGAAGGGCTCGTGGCGACCACGAGCTGGCCGGGACCGTACGTGGTGCCCTCCAGCTCGACCTTCTCGATCTCGGGGTCACGCGCACGCGCCAGCCCGACGACGCCGTCCACCGCACGTTCGGCCAGGAGGGGCTCGGCCCCGCGCACGAGCACTACCGGGGCGAGCGTCGGCTCGTCCCAGCTCCGGCCGGTGGCAGGTGTGGCGGTACGGCGCTTGGTCGCAGGAGGCACTGACACAGCCTGCCACGCACCACCGACAATCACTCCCAGAGGAGGTCGGCCACCGCCATGCGCCCGCCGTCGGTCCAGGCGTTGGCGACCACGCACGCGCCCGCCACCGCGCAGTCGGCGACGCCTCCGCCGACCAGCTCGATCTCGCGCTCGACGGTCAGCCGGGCGAGCACCGAGCCCGTGCGGTCGGCGACCACGCGCTTGCCGTCGTCGTACAGGCAGTTGTCAGCGTCGACACCGCCGTCCGGCGTGGTGGCGCACTGCACGAGGCGCACCGTCGCGCCCTGCGCGTAGCCCTCACCCGTCACCGTGACCCGGCCCTTGTCCGTGCCGAGCTCCTGCTCGGAGAGGACGAGCGTGGGCGCCTCGGGCGGCTCCGAGCCGTCCGGCAGGGGCGCGGCCGCCGCCGCGAGCACCACGTCGGACAGATCGGCGACGGCCAGGGCGCACGGGTCCCCGGTGCAGTCCACCTCTGACACCGAGCCGACGTTGACGAACGCCCGGGCAGGTCGCGTCGCCGAGATCCGGCCCTCGGCGTCCGCCACCACCTGCTCGCTGGTCGACATGTCGCACTCGTCGAGCGCCTTCGCACCCGCCGTCGTGCCGCCGGTGCACTGGACCAGGTACTGGTTGCCGCCCGTGAAACCCGTGCCGCGCACCACCCAGGAGCCACCGGCGGTACGGACGGTGATGGCCGGCGCGTCGCCGGAGTCCTCCGGGTCGCCCGACGACGTCGGGCCGGCGCTGCTCGTCGGGCCGGGCTCCTGCGCCGGGCCGGGGTTCGGCGGAGCTGCCGTGCAGGCAGCCAGCGCGAGCACGACGGCGATGACCGGGATTAGCGGACGCGCACGCATCACGGGTAGCCCAGGAAGACGTCGATGCTGCCCGCGATGCGCCAGCTCCAGGTGTTGCGGTCCCGCATCCAGCTCACTCCCTCGTCCCACACGTGGTACTCCTGCTCGAGATAGCAGGCGACGGCATTGGTCTGGTTGAGCTCGCCGAGGTCGGTGCGGTACTGGCGGGCATCGTTCGTCCCGGGACTGGCCGAACCCACTATCGACGTCATGATCCGTGCGCACTTCCGGCCGGCCGCCGACACGTACATCACGTGGGTGCCGAACCGGTCGGCGGAGAGCTTGGTCTCGCACGACCGGTTGATGGCGTTGGAGTGGATCGGCACGTGCACGTCCGCTCCCACCCGGTTCGAGTTCGCGATGTTCTCCGTGGTCAGACCGGTGCCGCGGACGACCTTGTAACCACGCTCCAGCAGGTTGAGCTGCTTGGCGTCCGTGTGGGTCGTAGCGGTCATCGCGACCAGCCGGGAGTTCGCGTTCTCGCTGAACCCGTCGCAGCCCGTGTTCGTGTGGCACACGGTGTCGCCCCGGTCGTGGCATGCCTGGGAGAGGTAGACGACCTTGCCGTTCCAGTTCTCCGGGACGTAGGTGACGTCGGCCGACGCCGCGGGGGCCACCGCGAGCAGCCCGGTCAGGACGAGCGCCAGGGCGGTGAGGCCGGTCAGGAGCCGGCGGGGTGTCGCGCGCATCGTGGCCTCCTCAGCCCAGGTCGATCGGCAGGTCGGTCGCGGCGCACATGTCGCCGCCCGTCGCGTACGCGAAGGCGAGGCAGTCCCCGGCGAGCGTGAACCGCACCGAGTCGATGTCGCCGTTGCTGTGCGCGGTGAACAGGAGCGCCTGCCAGACGTCGCCCGGGTACACCCCGGCGTCGGACAGGGCCTGCTCGAACCCGGCCGCCACGTCGACCGTCGCCTCGCCCTCGTCGATCCGGACCTTGGTGGGTGCCAGGCGCGCGCCCGGCAGGTAGGACGCGAGGACCTCGTCGACCGCCTTGGCCAGAGTGGTTCTCGCCGAACCCTTCCCGACCGACCGGGTGGTGGCCTGGACGTCACCGTCCGGCGCGCAGCCCAGGTAGGGCGTGGTGGCGCCGTCGGCGGAGCGGGGACCTTCGGGAATCTCCGGGCACGGTTCGTCCGTCGACGGCGGGTCGCCCGCGATCGCCTCGGCGTCGAGCTTCGCGCGGTCCTCGCCCGATGTCGTGTCCATCCCGGCCACGACGACGGTCCAGCCGTCCAGCACCTCCGCCGACTCCTCGAGCCAGGTGTCCGCGGCCGCGGGATCCTCGGCGACATCCACCCGGACCGTCTGATCGGCCTCCGAGACGTCGGTGACCACGGCCTGGGCCAGGAGCTCCTGCCGCAGCTCGAGCTGTGCGGCGGCCTGGTCCCGCCCCGCGGCACTGAACGCCATCGCCGGTACGAGCAGAGCCGCCGTCACGGTCACCGCGATGGTCCGGCGGTACCGCCGGACGGTCAGCTTGAGATCAGCCACGAAGCCCCCCTTCGTAGGTGCTGACGAACTCTCCGTCCTCACCCACGGTAGAGCGGCCCACGGGATCCGCAACGTTTCGCGAAGTGTGGCGCGCCTGCCGCAATACCTCGGCGTGACCTGGTACAAGAGGTGTGGGTGTGCCGGACGGCGGCCACCCGGGAGGCCGTCCGGGTGGACGTGGTCAGCAGCCCGCCAGCGACACCTCCTGCCCGCGCACCACGAGTGCGACGGTGCCGCACTCGTCGGTCCGGACGACGGCCGCGCCGACGCCCGCGTACAGGTCGAGCGCCTCGTCGGTCGGATGGCCGTAGTCGTTGTCCCGACCCGCCGAGACCAGCGCCACCGCCGGGCGGAGGCGTTCCGCCAGCGCACGGGACTGCACCGCCGAGCCGTGGTGGGCCATCTTGACGACGTCGGTCCGCCCGGCCAGCGGCACGAGCTCGGCCTGACCCGCGTCCTCCAGGTCGCCGAGCGCGAGCACGTCGAGACCACCGGTCCGGGCCGCGAGCACGACGCTCGAGTCGTTCGCGCCCTCCCCCGCACCCGCCAACAGCACCTGCCAGGTCAGGTACCCTGCCGTCCCCCGGTGGCCTGTCCGCGCGACGCCGACAGGCACGCCCGCGGCCGCCAGTGCCGCCCCGGTCGCCGCCGCGTTCGCGGCGGGCTCCGGCACCGGGGACACGAGCGCCGCCGCCACCTCTCGCCCTGCCAGCACCGGCCCGAGGCCGCCCACGTGGTCCGCGTGGAAGTGGCTCAGCACGAGCAGGTCCACCCTGGCCACGCCCAGCTCGTCGAGGCAGCGGCCCGCAGCGGGCCCGTCGGGGCCCACGTCGACCACCACCGCCGACGTGGGCCCGGTGCGCAGCGCCAGCGCGTCCCCCTGCCCGACGTCGCACGCCGCCACCGACCAGTCCCGCGGTATGCCCGGGCGGACGGCGAGGCGCGGCACAGCCACCACGACCACGAGCACCGCCGCCGAGCCGGCCGCGAGGAGCGCCACGACGCGTGCCCGCGTGAGCCGGCGGCGCCGCGTAGTGAGCGCCGCGCGCAGGCCCGACCGGGCCGCCGTGCGCCAGGACTCGGGCCAGCCCGGCAGCGGGGCACGCCGCAGCACCACCCACAGCACGACGCCCGTGAGCGCCGCCAGTATGAGGGCGCCCGGAGGCCCGCCCAACCACGGGACGACGGCGCCAGGGAGCGCGGCACACCAGTGCGCGACCACCGCGATCCACCACGTGGCGCCGCTCGCTGTCCAGGCCACGAGGCCCGCGAGCGTCGGCAGTCCCGGCGCGAGCACCGTCGCGGCGAGCCCGAGCACCGTCGCGGGCACCACTGCCGGGGCGGCCAGCAGGTTCGCGAGGACCGACACCGTGGACACGGACGGATCGAGCAACACAAGCACCGGGCCGCACGCGGCCTGCGCGGCGAGCGGGACCGCCAGGGCGAAGGCGGCCGCGTCCCCCGTCCAGGGCGCGAGCCGAGCGGCCAGCGGCGTAGCGAGCAGCACGAGCCCGCCGGTCGCTGCAGCGGACAGCGCGAACCCGAACGAGCGGGCCAGCCACGGGTCCGCCACCAGCAGCCCCACCACCGATGCCGCGAGCGCCGGAACCGACTGCGACGGCCGCCCGATGGCGACGCCGGTCAGGGCGAACGCTGCCATGACCGCGGCGCGGAGCACGGCCGGCTCCGGTCGGACGAGCGCGACGAAGGTGAGGGAAGCGAGCGCGACGAGGGTCACCCTGACCGGCCTCGGTAGCCGGGCCAGCGAGCAGAGCAGCGTCAGGACGGCGACGACCACCGCGAAGTGACCGCCCGAGACCGCGGTGATGTGAGCAAGGCCGGTGCTGCGTAGTTCCTCGGCGAGGTCGTCCGGGAGGCGGGTGGTGTCGCCGATCGCGGCGCCCGGGACCAGCCCGCGGCCCTGCGCGGACAGCGGGTCCGTGACGTCGAGGAGTGCCGCGCGGTGGGTGTCGAGCACTCGCAGGCCCGCGGGTGGGGCGCGGATCTCGCTCGCGCCGTCGGCCGCCAGGCGGCCGGCCTCCGCCGCGCCGGGCTCGGCGGGCCGCAGCACACCCGAGACGGTCACGGTCGCCCCGTACCGGGGCGCGGTGCTCGACAGCACCTGAACGTGCGCCCGGACCGCCGAACCAACGCCTCGCGCTTCCATGCCGCGGACCGCGAGGACCCAGCGGTGCTGCCCTGCCCCGGGCGTGACCGGCCCCGGAGCGAACGAGAACGGCTCCGGCTGGGAGACGACGAGGCCGGTGAGGGTCACGGTCACCCGCTGTTCGGCGAGGTCGCCGAGCGGGGCCCGCCCCGCGGCCTGGACATGCGTGGAGGCCGTGACCGCCAGGGCGCAGGCAGCGGCGAGGGCCGCGTGCGCGACCACGGGCCGGCCTGCCCCTCGCGTCAGGGTCGCCGTGAGCAGCAGGTGGAGGCAGGCGGCCGCGACGAGCGCCGCCGCCGCCCACGTCGCAGGGCCGGTCCAGCCTGCTCCTGGCCCGGTCAGCAGCCAGGCCACGAGCCATACCGCAAGGGCCGCCGGCGCCATCCGCAGGTCGGTCATGGCCCTACCCGTGCGCTGTCGCGGAACTCGGCCAGCGTCGCCGGGCCGATACCCGGCACGTCCTCCAGCTCGTCCACGCTCGCGAACGGCCCGTTGGCCGTACGCCACTCGACGATCGCCTGGGCGATCGACGGACCGATGCCGGGCAGGGCCTCCAGCGCGGCCGCGTCCGCGGTGTTGATGTCGACGGTGCCCGTGGATCCGCCGCCCGGGCCTGATCCGCCCGTGCCCGATCCGCCCGGGCCCGAGGCCGGCCCGCCGGCTCCGGGCACAGGAGCCCCGGGTACCTGCTCGCCCGGCTCGGGCACGTACAACTGCTCGCCGTCGACGACCGCGCGTGCCAGGTTCACGGCGGTCAGGTCGGCCTTGCGGGTGGTGCCGCCTGCCGCCTCCAGCGCATCCGCCACGCGGGCGCCGGCGGGCACCGTGACGAGCCCCGGCTCGGCCACCTCGCCGACGACGTGCACGAGGAGGCCGCCGTCCGCTCCGCCGGCGGAGCCCGCTGCCGGGGCTGTCGGCAAGGGGCCGCTCGGCGCGGACGGCCCGGGCGGCACCGACGAGCCCGCTGGTCCGTCCGCCTGCCCGCCCACCGGCTCCCGGTCGGCCGCCAGCCGAGCCAGCGGCTCGTCGCCGCCGCCCAGGGACAGCGCCGCAGCACCCACGCCGAGCAGGAGCACGGCAACCAACCCGACCACCGCCGTCGTGCCGTTCAGTGCCCACCTGCGGGCGCCCTGCTCGGGCCGAGGGTCGGTCGGGTGGCCGTGCGCGGCCGCGTAGGCCGCGGCCACCCCGGAGGCTGACCGCCTGGAACGCAGCCGGGCCACCAGCTCGTCGGCATCGGTTCGGGCCACGTCCGTCCGGGCCGCGTCCGTCAGCGCCTCGTCCGGGCTGCCTTGACCGGGGACCGGCTGGGCGCCGGGTCCGTGCACCGGGCTGAACGGCCACGGGTCGGGAAGCTGCTGTTGCGCGGTCTCTGGCTGCATGGATCAAGACGCTAGGCGGGCTCCGCCGTCCGCCGGCACGCTCCGCGCCCCACCTGTGCACAGACACGGAAGAACCTGACCTGTGGTCGCGCTCGCGGCCGCACCGGGCCGTCGTGTGGGTCTGCGCGCAGGACCGACGAGATTTACGGGCGATCCCCGATGAGTTCTGCCAGGCACCGTCGTCTGACCTGGTAGAAAGCGCGAGAAACGCCACAGAGTCAGGAGCTAGCACGATGACGGACAAGAAGACCTTCACCCTCGAGGTGCCGAGCGGCGTCCTCACCTACGACGTGCGCGAGGCCGCGACGCCGTCCGACGAGCCGCCGCTGGTGCTGATCGGTCTCCCGATGGGAGCGGAAGGGTTCACCACGCTCGCCGGCCACTTCACGGACCGGACCGTCGTCACGTACGACCCGCGTGGCGTCGAGCGCAGCACCCGGGACCTCGACACGGAGACCGAGCTGCCCGGCGTCGCCACCCATGCCGAGGACGTGCACCGCGTCATCGAGGCGGTCGGCGGTGGACCGGTCGACCTGTTCGCGTCCAGCGGCGGCGCGGTGGTGGCGCTCGAGCTGGCGACGGCTCATCCACAGGACGTGCGCACGGTCGTCGCGCACGAGCCGCCCCTGGCCACCGCGCTCCCCGACCGGGAGGCGATGACCGCAGCCATGACGGACATGCACGACACCTACCAGGCGAAGGGCTTCGGCGCCGCCATGGCGAAGTTCATCACCGTGCTCATGACAGAGGGTGAGCTCACGGCGGACCACGCGAAGCAGCCCGACCCCGACCCGGCCGCGTTCGGCCTGCCGACCGAGGACGACGGCTCGCGCGACGACCTGATGTTCGGCGTGAACATGCTGGTGCTGCCGCCGTACGAGCCGCGGTACGAGGCGCTCAGGTCGGGCGGGCCCCGTGTCCTGATCGCCGTCGGCGCGGACACCGGCGAGCAGATGACCGGCCGCGCCGCTCGCGGGGCGGCCGCGCTGCTCGGCTCCGAGCCGGTCGTCTTCCCCGGCGGGCACGGTGGGTTCAGCGGCGGTGAGTACGGCCAGCCTGCCGACAAGCCCGTGGAGTTCGCTGCGAAGTTGCGCGAGGTCCTGACCAGCTGACGTCCGGCCGGGCCGAGCCCTCGGGCCTCAGTGGGCGTGGTCGCCCAGGTCGGCGACCACCACCGCGAGCGTGCCCGGGCCGACGTGGACCCCCAGCACCGCACTCAGCGGTGTGACCTCGACGTCGACCCGGGTACGCGTGTGCAGGCGACCCGCGAGGGCGAGCGCCCGGTCGTGCGCGCCGAAGTGGTGCACGGCGACGACCGGCCGCGTCGCCTCGGCGACGAAGCCGGCGGCCTGCTCCAGGAGGCGCTCGGCGCCGACCGCCCGGGTCCGCACCCGCTGGGAGAGCTCCACCGCGCCGTCCGAGAGCTTCAGGATCGGCTTGACCCCGAGGACCGTGCCCAGCGCCGCCGCCGGGCCGGACAGCCGGCCGCCGCGACGGAGGTGCTCCAAGGTGTCGACGACGAACAGGGCGTGCGCGGTCCCTGCGACCTCGATGGCCCGGGCGGCCACATGGGCGGCGTCGGCCCCTGCGGCGGCGCACTCCGCGGCGGCCCGGGCGGCGAAGCCGAGGCCTGCCGCGCCGGTCCGCGAGTCGACGGCGCGCACCTGCAGGGGCGACCGAGCGGCGGCGGTACCGGCGGAGCCGACGGTGCCGGACAGCGCCCCGGACAGGTGCACCGACACGATGGACCGGGCGCCCTCGTCACCGAGGGCGCGGTAGACGGCCGCGAAGGCCTCAGGGGGCGGCTGGGAGGTGGTCATCTGAGCGCCCTCGGCGACCAGCTCCGCCAGCCGCTCCGGCGTGACGTCCTCACCCTCCGCGTAGACCTCGTCGCCCACGAGGACACGCAGGGGCACCACGACCGGGCCGCCCGGCAGACCCATGGGCAGGCAGGCGGTCGAGTCGGTGACGACCCGCACCTCCTGAGGTGCCGGGCGGGATGTACGACGTCGGGTGCGCATGACCGCGCCACTCTATCCGCGCGGGCATCCGCACGACGAAACCGCGCGTTCTCCCCGCGCGCGGCGCGCCGGCCCGACCTAGCATCCGAGACATGCCCGATGCATCGACGCCCGACCTCGCCGCACTGCGGGAAGCTGCCGCGGCAGCCCAGAAGGCCCTCGAAGATGCGGAACGCGCCGCCGAACCCGCCGGTCCCGCCGTCGCCCAGCCCACCGGCCCCGCCGTCCAGGGCTACGCGGCCGAGGTAGCCGCCGGCTATGCGGCGGAGGCCACGCTGCCGCTCGGCGCTCTGCTCGAGGGTGAGCCGGGCGGGGAGGCCATCCCGAACCCGCAGGTCCAGGTCGGTTTCGCGCTCTCGATGCTGAACCGGCACGGCCTCGTCGCCGGCGCGACGGGCACCGGCAAGACCAAGACCCTCCAGGGCATGGCCGAGGGGCTCTCCCTGGCCGGCGTGCCCGTCTTCCTCGCGGACGTCAAGGGCGACCTGTCCGGGCTCGCGATCCCCGGTCCGGACAACCCGAAGGTCGCGGAGCGCGCCGCGAGCATCGGACAGGACTGGACGCCCACCCAGTACCCGGTCGAGTTCTACTCGCTGGGCGGGATCGGCAAGGGCGTCCCGATCCGCACGACGGTCACGGACTTCGGGCCGCTGCTGATGTCGAAGGTGCTGGGGCTGAACGAGACGCAGGAGTCGAGCCTCACGCTGATCTTCCACTGGGCCGACAAGAAGGGCCTCGCGCTGCTGGACCTCAAGGACCTGCAGTCGGTGATCGCCCACCTGACCTCGGACGAGGGCAAGGACGAGCTCAAGGGCATCGGCGGCGTCTCCGCGGCAACGGCTGGTGTCATCCTGCGCGAGATCGTGGGCCTGGAGGGCCAGGGCGCCGACGTCTTCTTCGGGGAGCCCGCCTTCTCGACGTCGGACCTGATCGCCACCAGGGGCGACCTCGGTGTGCTGAGCGTGCTGGAGCTGCCCGCGGTCCAGGACCGGCCGCAGCTGTTCTCGACCTTCCTCATGTGGCTGCTCGCGGACCTCTTCCAGGAGCTGCCCGAGGTCGGCGACGCCGACAAGCCCAAGCTCGTGTTCTTCTTCGACGAGGCGCACCTGCTGTTCGCCGACGCCTCGAAGGACTTCCTGCAGCAGGTGGTCCAGACGGTCCGGCTGATCCGGTCCAAGGGCGTCGGCGTCTTCTTCGTGACGCAGTCACCGAAGGACGTGCCGGCCGACGTCCTGGCCCAGCTCGGCAACCGGGTGCAGCACGCGCTGCGCGCCTTCACGCCCGACGACGCCGCCGCGCTCCGCGCCGCCGCGCGCACCTTCCCCACGTCGCCGTACGACCTGGAGCGCCTGCTGCAGGAGCTCGGCACCGGCGAGGCCGTGGTCACCGTGCTGACGGAGAAGGGTGCGCCCTCGCCGGTCGCGTGGACCCGGGTGCGTGCCCCGCAGGCCTCGATGGACCCCGCGGGAGACGCCGAGATCGACCGGGTGGTGGCCGCGTCACCCGGTCAGGCCAAGTACGGGACGGCGGTCGACGCCGAATCGGCGTTCGAGCTGCTCCAGGCGAAGGCCCAGGAGCAGGCCGCTGGGCGCGCCGCCGCGGAAGGCGAGGCCGCGGCCGCCGAGGACGAGCGCGAGATCGCCAAGGAGCGTGCCAAGCTCGAGCGGGAGGCCGCCACCCGCGAGAGGGCGGAGGCCCGGCACAAGGAACAGGCTGCCCGGGAGCGGAACCGTGTGGTGGGCTCGCTCGCGAGAACGGCCGGCACGGTAATAGTCCGCGAACTGACCCGCTCCCTCTTCGGCACCCGCCGCCGCTAACCCCCGCCGTTGAGTGCTGGATATTTGCGCGATCCAGCGGCTGAATCGCGCAAATACCCAGCACTCAACGAACTCGCGGGACTGGGGCTGTGGATAGCAAGCAGAGCCTCGCAATGCGTTTGACCATAAACGCGTGGCATCCGATATCTTCACGGTCTCAGAAGCGCCCGCTCGCGGCGTCAGCAGACACATATTGCGAAACGGCCGGTTCCTCGCCCCGACCTCTGGCGTGCGGATCGACGACGCCGACCCGTCGCTCATCGACCGATGCCGAGCGATCGCGCGTGTCATCCACCCCAATGCTGCATTCGCGCGCACGACGGCGCTGCGCCTGCTCGGTGTCGACGTTCCCTGGCAGCTCGAGGACGATCACGCGATCCACATCGTGACCCCGCGTCGCGGTGAGCGGCCGCAGCGGTACGCGGTTGCCCCGCATTTCTGCGGGCAGAAGCAGTTCGACGTCATCGACCGTTTCGACCTGCGGATCACGTCCGCGCCGCAGACCTGGCTCCAGGTCGCGCACCGTTTGAACAGAAACAGCTTGGTCAGCCTCGGTGACGCAATGACACGCCGCAAGAACCCCCTGACCACGACCGATGAGCTGAACTCTCTGATGCGTGAGACCTTCAAGATGAAAGGACTCACGCTCTGCCGGGAGGCCATCGAGCTGATCCGTCCCGGAACCGACTCACCGATGGAGACCGACCTACGGCTTCTCATGGTCGACGCCGGGCTGCCCGAGCCCGCGGTCAATGTGCCGGCGCTGGATGACAAGGGCCGGTTCCTCGCCCTCCCGGACCTTTCCTATCCACGCCTCAAGATCGCAATTGAATACGACGGAGACCATCATCGGACTGATCCGGCGACCTGGCGCCGCGACGTCGAGCGCCGGCAGCTCCTGGAGGACTCCGGCTGGTTGATCGTCACGGCCACAGCGGACGACGTGATCCGCTACCCCGAGCGGTTGATCGCCAGGATCCGAGCCGCAATCAGAAAGCGTCAAGTCCTAGCAGAGTGCTGAGTGCTGGGTATTTGTGGGTTCCAGCGGCCAGAGCCCACAAATACCCAGCACTCAACGAGGGGTTAGGCCGGGACTATGTTGACCAGGTTGGGGGCGCGGACGATCACCTTGCGGACACCCCGGCCGTCCAGGAACTTGACCACGTTCGGCTCGCCGAGCGCCGCCGCCTCCAGGTCCTCCGCGGAGATGTCCGGCGCGACCTCGAACTTGGCCCGCACCTTGCCCTGGACCTGGACCACGCAGGTCACGGTGTCCTGGACCAGGTACTGCGCCTCGGCCGTCGGGAACGGCGTGTGCGCCAGCGACTCCTCGTGCCCGAGCCGCGACCACAGCTCCTCCGCGATGTGCGGCGCGATGGGCGCCGTCATCAGGATCAGCGGTTCGACGGCGGAGCGCGGCACGGCCGAAAGCCCCGTGAGGTGGTTGTTCAGCGTGATGAGCTTCGCGATCGCCGTGTTCGGCCGCATGTGCTCCATCTCGACGCGCACGTCGGCGATGGCGCGGTGCACGGCACGCAGGGTCGCGGTGTCCGGCTCGTCGTCGGTCACCGTGAGCTCGCCGGTCTCCTCGGAGACGACGTTGCGCCAGAGCCGCTGCAGGAACCGCTGCGAGCCGACGACGGCGCGGGTGTCCCACGGGCGCGACAGGTCCAGCGGGCCCATCGACATCTCGTAGACGCGGAACGTGTCGGCGCCGTACTGCTCGTACATGTCGTCCGGCGTCACGACGTTCTTGAGCGACTTGCCCATCTTGCCGTACTCACGGTTGACGGGCTGACCCTGCCACGTGAAGCCGGTCTGCTCGTCCCCCTCGACCTCCTCGGCCGGCACGTACTGGCCGCGCGAGTCGGTGTAGGCGTACGCCTGGATGTAGCCCTGGTTGAACAGCTTGCCGAACGGCTCGATGCTCGTCACGTGGCCGAGGTCGAACAGGACCTTGTGCCAGAACCGCGCGTACAGCAGGTGCAGCACCGCGTGCTCGACACCGCCGACGTACAGGTCGACGCCGCCCGCGGGCCCGGACGTCGGGTTGTGCTGCGGCCCGAGCCAGTACTGCTCGAGCTCCGGGAGCGCGGCCGCAGTGGTCTCCGTGGGGTCGAGGTAGCGCAGGTAGTACCAGCACGACCCGGCCCAGTTGGGCATGGTGTTGGTGTCGCGGCGGTACTTCTTGGGCCCGTCGCCCAGGTCGAGCGTGACGTACACCCAGTCGTCGTTGCGGCCGAGCGGCGCCTCCGGCTCGGAGTTGGCGTCCTCCGGGTCGAAGGTGCGCGGCGCGTAGTCCGGCACGTCGGGCAGGTTCACCGGCAGCAGCTCGTCAGGGATCGCCACCGGACGGTCGTTCTCGTCCCAGACCACGGGGAACGGCTCGCCCCAGTAGCGCTGGCGGCTGAACAGCCAGTCGTTGAGGCGGTAGGTCGTCGTGCCCTCGCCGATGTTCTTGCTCTCCAGCCAGGCGATGATCTTCGCCTTGGCCTCGGCCACGCCGAGCCCGTCGAGCGAGATCTCGTCGTTCGCGGAGCGGACGGCGACGCCGTCACCCGCGTACGCACCGACGTGGTCCGCCGGCAGGCCGCCCTCGGGCTCGACCGTGTGGATCACCGGCAGGTCGTAGGCCTCCGCGAACGCGTAGTCGCGCTCGTCACCGCCCGGCACGGCCATGATGGCGCCGGTGCCGTAGCCCATGAGCACGTAGTCCGCCGTGAACACCGGGACCTGCAGCCCGCTGGTCGGGTTGACGGCCAGGTGCCCGGTGAACACACCCGTCTTCTTGCCCGCGTCCGCCTGCCGCTCGACGGCGGTCTTCGCGGACGCCTCGCGGCGGTAGGCGGCGACGGCCTCGATCGGGGTGTCGTACCCACCCGTCCAGCTGCTGCGCGTCCCGTCGGGCCAGGCCGCGGGCACCTCGTCGAGCAGCGGGTGCTCGGGGGCGACCACCATGAAGGTGGCGCCGAAGAGCGTGTCGGGGCGGGTGGTGAACACCTCGAGCGTCCCGGCCGCGCCGGCGGCGTCGCCCTCGGTGGTCCCGACGACGTCGAACCGCACGTTGGCGCCGACGGACCGGCCGATCCAGTTGCGCTGCATCGACTTGACCTTGTCCGGCCAGTCGATCAGCTCCAGGTCGTCGGCCAGGCGGTCCGCGTACGCGGTGATGCGCATCTTCCACTGGCGCAGGTTGCGCTGGAAGACGGGGAAGTTGCCGCGCTCGGACCGGCCGTCGGCGGTGACCTCCTCGTTGGCGAGCACCGTGCCGAGGCCCGGGCACCAGTTCACCGGGGAGGAGTCGACGTACGCGAGACGCTGCGCGTCGACGACGTCGCGCTGCTCCTCCGCGCTGAGCGCCGACCAGACGGCCCCGCCGGTGTTGTCGCCGTCGTGCCCGGGGACGGGGCGCGTACCAGCGGCCAGCTCGTCGCGCAGCTCGGAGATGCGGCGGGCTCGGCCGCGGCCGGAACCCGTCGAGGGGCCGGGGCGCTCGGCCTCGGCGTCGTACCAGGAGTCGAAGATCTGCAGGAAGATCCACTGCGTCCAGCGGATGTACTCGGGATCGATCGTCGCGAAGGTGCGGCGTGAGTCGTGCCCCAGGCCGAGGCGGCGGAGCTGGCGCCGCATGTTGACGATGTTGGCCTCGGTGGTCACGCGCGGGTGCTGTCCGGTCTGGACCGCGTACTGCTCGGCCGGCAGGCCGAACGCGTCGTAGCCCAGTGCGTGCAGCACGTTGTCGCCGCACATGCGGCGGAAGCGCCCGGTCACGTCCGTGGCGATGTAGCCGAGCGGATGGCCGACGTGCAGGCCCGCACCTGACGGGTACGGGAACATGTCCATGATGAAGTACGGGGCACCCTCGGCCGGGCTCCCGCCCGGCCCCGTAAGTCGCCCGTCCGGGTTCGCCGCGTGGAAGGTTCCGCGCTCCTCCCAGACGTCCTGCCAGCGCAGCTCGATCTGCTGCGCGAGGGTCGGGGTGTAGCGGAAACGGGGCTCGTCCGAAGACGTGGTGCGCTCGGGTGCGTCGGGCATGGTCACCTGCCCGAGTCTACCGACCGACGGGGTCCCCGGCCCTCGCTCGTCCACAGGGTGAAGGTTCATCCGACATTCGCTCGCACCTCCCCCCGCGTTCCCTCGTCAGGTGCTCGAATTGCCCGCATGATGCCCTCGTTGCGAAAGATCCTCGCCGCCAGCATCGCCGCCACCGTCGTGTGGACGGCCTCGACCGCCGCCTCCGCCGCGCCGTCGCCCGCGGACGACGCCGACCCCGCGCTCGCCTCCGCCTCCGCCTCCGCCACTGCCGGGAACGGCCCGGCCGACCACGTCGTCTTCCTCGCCCTGGACGGGTTCGACGTCGAATACCTCGACCTGGTCCGTGACGGTACCGCGGAGATGCCGAACCTCCGCCAGCTCCTCCGCCGGGGCAGCGTCACCACCTCGACCGGCGTGATGACCTCGATCACCAACCCGTCGTGGTCGTCGGTCGCGACCGGCGCCTGGCCGGAGACCCACCGCAACACCGCCTACTGGTTCGACCCGGCCACCGGCACGGCCAGGGGCCAGCAGCGTGACCTCGCCGTGCCGACCATCGCCCAGTCGGTCCGCGAGCAGGGCGGCACCGTGTTCTCCGCGCAGTGGTTCGTCCTGCACAACTACGGCGTCACCTACGGCGACCCGGACGGGCTCTACACCCAGCCGGGCGGCGACTGCGCCCGCCGCACCGACGACGCCGTCGCCGTGCTGCGGGGCGAGCCCGTCAGCTCGGGCGGGCAGCTCGTGACCGCGAACGGTATCCCCGAGCTCATGACCGTCTACTGCGACACCCTGGACGCGATAGGGCACGAGGGCGGCGACGCGGACCCACGCATCCCCGGCGCGCTCGCCGACATCGACCGGCAGCTCGGACGCATCGTGCAGGCCACGAAGGACGCCGGGACCTACGGCCGCACCGCGTTCGTCATCACCGGCGACCACGGCATGACCACGTTCGACAAGGGCTTCGGTGCCGAGGCGCTGGCCGCGATCGAGGCGGCGGGCTTCACTCCGCAGATCCTGACCAGCGGCCGGTCGCCGGCCCCTGGCACCGACGTCGCGATAGTCGTCGGCGGTGTCGCGGACGTACGGATCATCGGCGAGCGCGCTGGTGACCCCGCCGCCGTCCGGCGGCTGCACGCGGCGCTGGAGGGGCTGCCACAGGTGCGGAACGTCTTCGACAAGGACGATCAGCGCCGTATGCACATGAGCCCGCACTACGGCGACCTCGTCGTCGAGCCGGAGCCGGGCTGGTCGTTCGGTGCCACACCCGCCGGGCCTGCCGGCCGGCACGGCGCCACCACGGAGCTCCACGTCCCGCTGGTGCTGGCCGGAGCGGGTGTCCGGCCGGGCGTTCAGCCCTGGCGGCCGCGCCACATCGACATCGCGCCGACGATCTCGGCACTGCTGGGCTACGCGCCGCCGTCGGGCAGCGAGGGCAGGACGCTGCGCGAGGCACTGCGCCGCTGACGGCGGTCGCGCCCAGAGCGACCCGACGCGAGGCGCCCGGGGCCGCGAGGCGACAGCACGGAGACGGGGTGTGTTGCTGTGCGTAGACAGTGTCGACGCACAGCAACAC
>NZ_JBHXBG010000110.1:0-18716 GCF_042726755.1 Promicromonospora sp. NPDC060271
AAGGTCTGCCATCGGGACTACTTGTTCAGCGCGTTGGCGAGCTCTTCATCGGTCTTGCGGAGCGCCTCGGCGGCCTGCTTCAGGTACTCGCCGATACCGGTCAGCCCCTCCATGACCTGCTTGCCACCCTTGTCGAGCTCCTTGTACGACTCGTCGAACCGCTTGGAGGACTTGTCCGTCACGTAGCCGTCCTGCACCAGGTTCTCGACCAGCGACCGCAGCTGGTCGAGCTTGGCCTGCATGTCGTCCGACTCCTGCTTGATGCGCTGCGCAGCGTCTTCCATCTGCTGGTAGGTCACGTTGATGTTGGCCATGACAGAACCTCTCGCTCACGGGTTGCGGACGGTCTCGTACGTACGCCTCAATCGTTATTAATCGGACTAACCGGACGGCGACGCGTATGTGAACGAAGGACGAACGGCGCGCGACACGACGACGACGGGCCCGGAACAGCCTCCAGACCCGCCGTCGCCCCGCTCAAAAAGTGCCTCTCACCAGGCATTTCACCCGGCGCACCGCACCCTGGCCCCGCGCCTCAGCAGTGGCCGAGGAACGGGCGGTCCCGGAACCGCCGGTCGAGGAACGTGATCACGCCGGGAGCGCCGGTGACGAACGTGGAGACGTGCTCCCCGAGGTGCCACTCCCACCGCACGTCCGCGCCTGCCGCGCAGTACTCGTCCCGGAGCGCCCGCGCCTGCCGCGGGGCCACTATCTCGTCGGCCGCCCCGTGGAACAGGTGGATCGGCACGTCCGGCGGGTTGGCCCCCAGCCGGTTCTCGGCGAGGCGCGCCTGCCACTTCGGGGAGTGCAGCGGGTTCGTCGTCGTGAACATGCCGATGTTCTGGAACGCGTGCGTGAGTGTGGTGTCCACGCAGTCGTCCTGCTCCCGCTCATAGGTGTCCCGGCCGCGCTCGTTGAGGTACGTCTCGAGGTCCAGCTCGGGGTAGGCGGCGTCCATCCCGTAGGCCGCGAGCAGCAGGAAGCCGAACCCGACCTTCCCGTCGAGCCCGTCGGCCACCTCGGTGAGGTCCGCGGGTACGCCACCTGCCGCGACACCCACTAGCTCGAGCTCGGGCGCGTACTCGGGCTGCAGCTCGCCCGCCCACATCGCTCCCCCGCCGCCCTGCGAGTAGCCGGAGAACGCGACCTTGCCGCCGGCCGCCAGGCCCGTGGCCGGCAGGCTGGTCGCCGCGCGCACCATGTCGATGACGGCCCGTCCCTCCGACTGCCCGACGACGTAGGTGTGCATGCCCGGCGTGCCGAGACCCTCGTAGTCCGTCACCACCACCGCCCAGCCTGCCAGCAGCATCGGCTCGATGAGGGGCCGCTCGTAGTCGAGCCAGCGCGACGGCGCGCACGTGTCACCGACGCCGCGCGTCCCGCTCGCCACCGAGACGATGGGCCGCACCCCCTCGCCGCGCCACGGCGTGCTCGGTACGAGCACCCGGCCGGTCACGGGCATGTCCTGCCCGGTCGCGTTCGTCGAGTGGTACATGAGCAGGTAGCTGCGGGCGCTGAGCTGCCGCGGCTCTTCGCGCCAGCGGACGACCTCACCGTTCGCGCCGTCGGGCAGCGGGGCCGGCGGGGTGTAGAAGTCGTCGTCGGCGCGCGCCCGCAGCGGCACCTCGGGAAGGTCCGGCAGGTCCGCGACATCGGTTGTGACGGCGGCGGGCGCGGTGGTCGGCGGCGCTGCGGTGGCGGGCAGGGCCGCTGCGGGCAGGGCCAGCACGACCAGGGCCGCGACGACGGCGGCCCGGGTGCGCGGCGTCCGGCGCCGGCCGGGCAGCGTCCGGGACGCTGCCCGGGATACGGACCTGCGGGCATGCGGGCGGGCGACGATCGGCATCGGATCTCCTCGTTGAGGTCCTCGGACGCTCGGCACTGAACGCCCGGGCCCGCGAGCGGGCCGCTACTGACTCTAACCGCAATAGCGTCCGGGTGAAAGAGGCCTCAGCCGCGCACCGCACGCAGGCTGCCCGCAGCCACCGCCCGGGCCTCGGCCCGCTCCACCATCGAGGCGATCACGGCGGCGAGCGGAACCAGGACCAGGTTGCCCAGCAGCATGGTGCGCAGGAACGGCAGACCCGCCACGTAGCTCGCGAGGAGCCCGTCCAGGGTCGCCGGGTACATCCCGTCCATCAGCCAGACGCCGAAGTTGGTCCACGCGAAGAACCACAGCGAACCGCCGACGCCCACGCCGAGCGCGGCGGCGTACCGGCTCGGGCCGCGCAGGTTGCGCGCGAGGATCGCGCCGAGGCCGATCACCGCCCATGCCGACCAGGTGAACCACATGATCTGCGTGTTGCCGAGCACCGCGTCGCTGACGGCCACCACGGCGAACGGCACGACCGCCGCCCAGCGGTTGCGCAGGAGCAGCACCGCGAGGAACGTCGCGGCCGTGGCGATCTCCAGGTTCGGCGGCGCGCCCAGGCCGGGCGCGACCAGGCGCCACGCCACGGCGGCGGCCAGCACGAGCACCACCGTCACGGGACGCCACCAGCGGCGCGCCAGCTCCCCCACCGTCAGGTCGCGGGCACGGTCGTAGGCCCGGTCGCCGGCCCGGTCGCCGGCGGCGGGCGTCAGTACGTCTCGATCGTCCACGTGATCTCCTGACCGTCCTCTGTCTCCAGTGTGCCCGCCCCGACCTGCGCGGGCTCGCCGTCCACGGACAGCGACCAGAACTCCTGCTTCGAGTCGTCCGCCGCGCGGCCGCCGATGGCGGTCACGAACGCGTTCTCGCCCTCACCGGTGACCTCGGCGGACGGGTCCGCCTCGAGCAGCAGCTCGAGCGCGGTCGCTCCCGTACGGCCCGCGTAGCTGAAGGTCTCCGCCCCTGCCGACGGCGTGGCGTCGTCGGACGGCGACGCGCCGGCCGACGGCGACGCACCGTCGGAAGCGGCGTCCGACTGCGCGTTCAGCGTCGCCGGGACCACCGGATCAGGCCCGGCCGCATCGCCGCCGCAGGCCGCCAGCAGGCCGGTCAGGAGAAGTGCGGCGGTCGCCGCACCGATGGCCCGGAACGGGCGGGCAGAAGTCGTGTTCACGCCGGCGAGTCTAGGTCGGCGCGCGCCACCGGGCGCAGCCGTCCCAACCCTCGGCGCACCGCCGCCCGCACCCCGGGTCAGAGCGCGCGCCCCGGGTCACGTCGACGGGTCAGACGTCGACGGGTCAGATGTCGATGCGGGAGCGGTCCAGCTCGGCGGCGCCGGCGATGAGGAACTCCTTGCGCGGCGCCACGTCGGTGCCCATCAGCAGCTCGAACGCCCGCTCGGCCGCCTCGGCGTGCTCGGCCGTGACGCGGCGCAACGTGCGGTGGCGCGGGTCCATGGTGGTCTCCGCGAGCTGGTCGGCATCCATCTCGCCAAGACCCTTGTACCGCTGGATGTCGGGCTTGTAGCGGCGTCCGGCCCGGTCGAGCTTCTTGAGCGTGGCGCCCAGCTCGGCCTCGGAGTACGTGTAGACGTACTCGTTCTTGCGCCGGCCGTTGCCGATCACCTCGACACGGTGCAGCGGCGGGACCGCGGCGAACACGCGGCCGGCCTCCACCATCGGCTTCATGTACCGGTAGAAGAGCGTCAGCAGCAGCGTGCGGATGTGGGCGCCGTCGACGTCGGCGTCGGTCATCATGATGATCTTGCCGTAGCGGGCGGCCTCGAGGTCGAACGACCGGCCGGAGCCCGCGCCGAGGACCTGGATGATCGCCGCGCACTCCGCGTTGCGGAGCATGTCGCTGATCGACGCCTTCTGCACGTTGAGGATCTTGCCGCGGATCGGCAGCAGTGCCTGGAAGTCGCTGGACCGTGCGAGCTTCGCGGTACCGAGCGCGCTGTCGCCCTCGACGATGAACAGCTCGGAGCGGTCCACGTCGTTCGAGCGGCAGTCCGCCAGCTTGGCGGGCAGCGAGGAGGTCTCCAGCGCGTTCTTGCGGCGCGAGATCTCCTTCTGCTTGCGGGCGGTGATGCGTGCACGCATCTCGGCGACGATCTTGTCGAGCAGCAGGGAGGCCTGCGTCTTCTCGTCGCGCTTGGCGGAGGTCAGTCGCTCGTGGATCTCCTTCTCGACCACGCGCGAGACGATCTGGCGCACCGGGCCGGTGCCCAGCACCTCCTTGGTCTGCCCCTCGAACTGCGGCTCGGCCAGGCGCACGGTGACCACGGCGGTGAGGCCCGCGAGCACGTCGTCCTTCTCGATCCGCTCGGCGCCGTCCTTGGCGGAGACCTTCAGCTTGCGCGCGTTGGTCTCCACACCCTTGCGGATCACCTTCAGGAGGCCCTGCTCGAAGCCCGTCAGGTGCGTGCCGCCCTTGGGCGTCGAGATGATGTTGACGAACGAGCGCACCTCGGTGTCGTAGCCGGTGCCCCAGCGCAGCGCGATGTCGACCTCGCACTCACGCTGCACCTCGCGCGGCGTCATGTGGCCGCGCTCGTCCAGCACCGGGACGGTCTCCTTGAAGGTGCCGGCGCCCTTGAGCACCCAGGTCGCGGTGACCGGCGAGTCGGGAGCCAGGAACTCGACGAAGTCGGCGGCGCCGCCGGTGTGCTTGAAGGACTCCTCGTGGGGGCCGTTCTCGCCAGGGGTTCCGGGCAGGCCGCGCTCGTCGCGCACGACGATCTCCAGGCCCGGCACCAGGAACGTCGTCTGCCGGACGCGGGTGACCAGCTCGTCGTAGCTGAACACCGCGGACTTCGGGAAGATCTGACGGTCGGCCCAGTAGCGCACGCGCGTGCCGGTGCGGCCGCGCGCGACCTTGCCGACGACGGCGAGCTCGGAGTGGTCCACGAAGGGCTGGAACGTGGCGTCCGGGCTGGGCCCCGACGCCGGGTCGGAGAACGTGCCGGGCTCGCCGCGGTGGAAGGTCATGCGGTGCGTCTTGCCGCCGCGGTCCACCTCGACGTCCAGGCGCGCGGACAGCGCGTTCACCACGGAGGCGCCGACGCCGTGCAGACCACCGGACGCCTGGTAGGAGCCGCCGCCGAACTTACCGCCCGCGTGCAGCTTGGTGTAGACCACCTCGACGCCGCTCAGCCCGGTCTTGGGCTCGATGTCGACCGGGATGCCACGGCCGTCGTCGGACACCGTGACCGAGGTGTCGGCGTGCAGCACGACCCCGATCTTCGTGGCGTGGCCACCCAGGGCCTCGTCGACGGAGTTGTCGATGATCTCCCAGAGGCAGTGCATCAGGCCCCGGGAGTCGGTGGTCCCGATGTACATTCCGGGACGCTTACGGACCGCCTCGAGACCCTCGAGGACGGACAGGTGGCGAGCGGTGTACGACTCGGACGTTGCGGTCACGGCGACAGCGTAGACGAGGACACCGACAACGCAGGTGAGGCGGACCGGTGAGGCGCCTCACCGTCGGTCGCTCCCGAACAAATTCACCCCATGACGGAAATTACCCTTTCAGCGCAATTGGGGGCGGATGGGGCCCAAGACTGTGAGGCACGCCGCTATGCTCGCAGCGAACCGGCCACCCGGGCTGGCATGAACCGCGCGAGCGAATGGTTGGATGGAGATGTGACGACCTTGACGACCGAACCGCTCACCGCCCTCGACCGCTGCGACCGCTGCGGCGCGCAGGCTTATGTGCGCGTCGTTCTGCCCGTGGGCGAGCTGCTCTTCTGCGGCCACCACGCCCGCGCACACGCGTCCGCCTATGCGGACGTCGCCACCCATGTCCAGGACGAGACCGACCGGCTCCACGCGGAGCACGGCCAGGCCTGAGATCCAGGCCGGACACCCACCGGACCCATAGCTCAAGGACGGCGGTGAGTCACCCAGCCAGGTGACTCACCGCCGTTGTCATGCCCGTTGCCCCGCGCTACCAGGACTGCTGTCGCTACCAGCGACTGCTGTCACGTCGCGGTCATTGCGTCCACCCAGGCGCCCTGGAAGCCGAGAGCGTCCCGCCAGGAGGCTGGCTGGGGCCGGCTTCGCTCCGGCCGCCGGTCGCGCTCGGGACCCGGCACGGGACGAGGCGCTGGACATCAGGGACGCATCGGGCTCGTTCCCATACGACGACGCCGGGCGGGGATCCTTCCGAAGAAGGTTCACCCGCCCGGCGTCGAGGTTCTTCGACCTAGTCGAGGTAGTCGCGCAGCACCTGCGACCGCGAGGGGTGGCGCAGCTTCGACATCGTCTTGGACTCGATCTGGCGGATGCGCTCACGCGTCACGCCGTAGACCTTGCCGATCTCGTCGAGCGTCTTGGGCTGGCCGTCCTGGAGGCCGAACCGCATGGAGACCACGCCGGCCTCGCGCTCGGAGAGCGTGTCGAGCACCTGGTGGAGCTGCTCCTGCAGCAGCGTGAACGACACCGCGTCGGCCGGGACGACCGCCTCGGAGTCCTCGATGAGGTCACCAAACTCGCTGTCGCCGTCCTCGCCGAGCGGGGTGCTCAGCGAGATGGGCTCGCGGCCGTACTTCTGGACCTCGACCACCTTCTCAGGCGTCATGTCCAGCTCCTTGGCCAGCTCCTCCGGCGTGGGCTCGCGGCCCAGGTCCTGGAGCATCTGGCGCTGCACGCGGGCCAGCTTGTTGATGACCTCGACCATGTGCACCGGGATACGGATGGTGCGGGCCTGGTCGGCCATGGCTCGCGTGATCGCCTGCCGGATCCACCAGGTGGCGTAGGTCGAGAACTTGTAGCCCTTGGTGTAGTCGAACTTCTCGACCGCACGGATCAGACCGAGGTTGCCCTCCTGGATCAGGTCCAGGAACAGCATGCCGCGGCCCGTGTAGCGCTTGGCCAGCGACACCACGAGGCGGAGGTTGGCCTCCAGCAGGTGGTTCTTGGCGCGCTTGCCGTCGTGCGCGATCCACTTGAGGTCGCGCTCGAACCGGCGCTGGTCCTTGTCGTCCCGGTTGAACTCCGTGGTGGCGAGCCGCTCTTCCGCGAACAGGCCGGCTTCGATGCGCTTCGCGAGCTCGACCTCCTGCTCCGCGTTCAGCAGCGCGACCTTACCGATCTGCTTCAGGTAGTCCTTGACCGGGTCGGCCGTTGCGCCGGCGGTGACGACCTGCTGCGCGGGCTGGTCGTCGTCGTCCTTGTCGGAGACGACGAAGCCTGCGCTCTCGTCACCCTCCTTCGCCGCCTTGCCGCCGCGACCGCGGGTCGCCTTGGTGACGATCTCGGTACCGGCGTCGGACTCGTCCTCGGGGTCCTCGACGGCGACGCCGTCGGGCTCGATGTTGTCGTACTTCGACTTGCCCCGAGCGGCAGGCTTCTTGGCGGCGGCCTTCGACGCCGGCTTCTTGCGCCCGCTCGTGCCGGCCTCGTCGTCAAGGTCGACGTCGACGTCGTCGTCGTCGATCAGATCGATGTCATCGACGTCATCGACCTCGTCGATCTCATCGATCTCGTCGGCGTCCTTCGGCTTCGCGGTGGAGCGTGCCGGGGCCTTCTTGGCGGGGGCCTTGGCGGTCGTCGCACGGGTGCGACGAGCGGGCTTCGCCTCGGCGTCGCCGTCGGCGGGCGCCTTGGCGGCGACCGCGGTGGAGCGGGTAGCCGCAGCGGCGGCAACCTTGGTCACCGTAGGCAGACCAACCTGCACGCCGGCGTTGGCCAGTGCGCGCAGCACCGCCTTGAGCCGCCTGGCGTCACCAACCTCCGCGGTCTCGCATGCGCGCCGGAAGCTCTCGGCGTCGACCGAGCCGTCGGCAGCGCCTCGAGCGAGGAGCTCCTGCAGGGCAGGATGCTCGAACTCTCGGGGCAGGTTGTCGCGTGCAGGGACAGGAGCGGTGTCCTGGGGGGCTTTCAGCGGAGTGGGCGCCACAAACCGACCTTTCGGCATTCGAGGGGGCGGTGTACCGCCGGCGGGGCCTTCACTGGACCTTCTTCTTCCGCCGGCGAACATATATATTGTACCGTCGGCCTCCATGTACGCCGCGACGAACGCGGTGATATGGGCAAAGTCAGTGCGAAGTCACGTCTGGCGGGGCAGCCCCGCGGGTGTATCTGGTTTCGCGTGCCAAGATTCAACGAACCAGACGGCCCGAGCATTCCCGTTCCTGGGGAACTGCTCTTCCGGGAACTGCTGGAGGGCCGGTGAAGGCGGACAGGTCGAGCACGGACGGCAGCCCTCGTGACCAGGGCGGGAACTGACCAGGACAGGGACCGGCGACCGGTCAGGCGGAGATCAGGTCAGGGCCAGCTCAGACCTGCACTGGCCGGTCAGACCTTCACCGCCAGGACCGGGCACGGCGCCTCGACGAGGATTCGCTGAGCACCCGCGCCCAGGATGAGCTTGCCGACGGGGCTCCGCTTGCGCAGACCGATCACGATGAGATCGGCGCCGGTGCTCGTGGCGGTGCGGATCAGGTCCTCGGCGAGGTCGCCGGTGCCGTGCTCGACCCGCACGTCGACGTCACCCGCGAGGCTGCTGACGAGCTCGTCGGACTCGGCCCTGCACTCGTCCTCCGGGCGCTTGCCGTTGGTGACGACGACCAGCGGGACGTTGCGCTCCCTGGCCTCTCTGACAGCGGAGCTGAGAGCCTCTTGGCCCTCTGGCGTGGCGAGTTGGCCGACGACGATCGTCATGCTCCCGACGCTACCGCACGCCACGACCCTCGTAGCGCCTCACCCGCTGTGCGGCACGCCTCACCCGCGGTGCGCCACTCGCCGTGAGTCCTGCTCGCGCCGCACCCAGCCCGGTGGCACCCCGCCGGCTACCGCCCCACGGAGCAGCAGCGCGAGCCGGTAGCCAGGGTCCACACCGAGCGCGTCGGAGACCCGCTCGGCAGCCAGGCCGCCGTCACCGCGCCACCACGCGACGAGCGCCAGCAGCAGGTAGGCAGGGGCTCGTCGGTTCCGTGGGACATGGGTGACCACGGCCTCCAGCACGTGGCACGCCGCACGAGTGATCGCCTCGTCCGGCGGGACGCCCTGCTCCGGGTCGACGATCCGCGCCATCACCGCCGCCGTCGCCGCGTCCGTGTCGCCGTCCACCTGCCGCCGCGCGGTCCGCAGCGCCGCATCCTCGGCGCCCGGCGCCAGGCTCAGCAGCACCGCGTCCCGCACGGGAACGTCCGCGAGCGCCGCGCCCATCTTCCCGAGGTCGACCGGGGACAGCGTCAGTGGCTGTCCGGGGCGGACGCCGACCGCGACGCGCAGCAAGGAGCGCCACAGGTCGAGGCTCTCGGCGCCCCAGTCGCCCAGCTCCCGGTCGGCACGCAGGGCGTGCGCCTCGACCGCCGGTGGGCCGAAGGCTGCACCCTGCCGTCGCCCGGTGCGGCGGACCGGGATCGTGCGGTCGACGGGTCCGCCGCCGTCCGGGGACGTGGTCGCGTCCAGGAGCCGCCGGTAGGTGCCGGTCCAGCGGGCCGCCGCGCGCCGGGCCTGGGTCCTTGCCTGCTCGGGCGCGGCGCGCAGGGCGTACCGCTCCTCGCGGGTGCCGGCGACGGTGCGGCCCTCGAGCACCATGTGGGCGGCGACCCGGCTGCCCTTCAGTGCGGACAGCGGCCGGCCCTGGGCCGGGCAGCACGTCGGGTCGGCGCAGTCGAGCGCCCGGAAGCCCGTCGGGGAGACGAGCCAGGCCTCCGTGCCGGGGAGCCTGCGTTCGAGCCGTGCTCGCAGCAGGTCGACGGCGCGGCGTGCGGCCCCGGACGGCGTGGCCGGGTCGGTGGCGGTGTACAGCACCACCACCGCGCGGTCCGCGCCGTCGGCCACCACATGGTCGGTGAGCCAGCGGGCGGTGGCCGCGCCGTCGGGCCCGTCCGGGTCGTCCGGCTGCCGCAGACGCAGGTCGGCGAGGTCGACCCGGGCTACGAGCCCTACCCGCCGGCGCGGACCGGTAAGGCTCACCGCGACCACCGACTCGGTGGGCTCGAAGCCGAGCCGGTACGGGATGTAGGCGAGCAGGTCCTCCGGCCCGGCGACGCGGACCACCGTGGCGTTCGGCACCGCCGATCGCCCGCCGAGGTTCTTCGAGGTGATGTCAGTGCGGTTCATGTCGTCGGGGTTCATGCCTCGATCCCAGCCGCCCGCCGGGGCCGGGGCGCGCCCAGGAGGGCCGTGTGGACAACGGATCTCCTGTGGTCGAGCTCGGAGCCGCACGCTGTCCTCGTGCGGGTCTCTCCAGCTACCGTGTGCAACGTGCCCCACCTCGCCACCGCCCGCCGCACGGCAGCGCTCGCCGCCGCACTCGGGCTGGCGCTCGCGACCGCGGGGTGCGGTACCGGGAGCGCCGGGACGGAGCAGCGGGCGGCGGGTGCCACCGCGGAGAGCACACCGGAGGCACGTGTCGCGGCGTCCGGCGGACCTGCCGACCTGCCGACCTTCGACCCCTCGTCGGCGGTCGCCACCTATGCGGAGGGGTTCCCGAAGGACCTGTTCCCGATGCCGGAGGGCGCGACCCTGCTCGCCTCGTCGGCGAGTCCAGCCCCTGCTCCGGAGAGCGCGAAGGGCTCGAAGGCCGAGCCGGTCGCGATGACCCAGGTGACGCTCAACCTGTCGTCGGGCCTGTCGACGAAGAAGGTGGTCGCCCAGGCCGAGCAGATCCTGGTCGCGCAAGGTTTCAAGCAGATCGCTGCCCCTGAGTCGAGCGGCCTGACCGCTCAGACCGCGTTCCGGCGGGTCACCAGGACGAAGGCGGGCGAGGTCCAGGAGTCGCTGGTCGTGGGTGTGCTGGACGACGGGAAGCGGCGCCTCGCCTCGATCAGCGGCACGGTCCGCACCCCATAGGCTGGTGCCGTGTCCGTATCACCCGCCCGTACCGGTGCCCTGAACCCCGCAGCCCTGCTCGACACCGAGAATCTCCGTGCCGACGTCGACGCCGCCGTGACCGCTCATCTCGGTGGGCTGGCCGCCGAGGTCGGCGCGATCAGCCCGAGCGCCGAGGCGATCGTCGAGGAGGCGGCCGGCCTGCTGATGGGTGGCAAGCGGCTGCGGGCGGCGTTCTGCTACTGGTCCTTCCGTGCCCACGGCGGCTCCGCGGATCCCACCGACGTGGCCAGGATCGCCACGGTCCGGGTGGGCGCGGCGCTCGAGCTCTTCCAGGCTGCCGCGCTGCTGCACGACGACGTGATGGACAACTCCGACACCCGCCGCGGCCGCCCCACCACGCACCGTGCGTTCGCCGCCAGGCACGCCTCCGCCGGCTGGTCCGGCGAGCCGGTGCGGTTCGGCGACGCCACGGCGATCCTGCTCGGGGACCTCGTGCTCCTCGCCGCCCAGCGCGAGCTCTCCGCGGCGCTCGCGCCGCTTCCGGCCGACGTCGCGGAGGCGGCCCGCGCCCGGTTCGACACCATGCAGAGCGAGGTGGTCGTCGGCCAGTACCTCGACGTGCTGGTCCAGGCCGAGCCGTGGGGCGACGACCCCGCCTCGGACGAGGAGCGCGCCCGGAAGGTGCTGCGCGCCAAGTCCGCCAGCTACTCCGTGGCCGCGCCGCTCGCGCTGGGCGCGCTGCTCGCCGGCCGGGGAGCGCGGGCGGCGGCCGAGATCGAGGCGGCCGGCCTGCCCCTCGGCGAGGCCTTCCAGCTCCGCGACGACGTGCTCGGTGTCTTCGGCGACCCGGCGGTCACGGGCAAGCCCGCCGGTGACGACCTGCGTGAGGGCAAGCGCACGGTGGTCGTGGCACGCACCCTCGCCCTGCTCCCCGACCCGGACGGGTCCGACGCCGCGACGCTGACCGCGGCGCTCGGCGATCCCCGTCTCTCCGAGGAGGACGTCACGAGGGTCCGCGAGGTGATCGTCGGCTCGGGCGCGCTGGACGCCGTCGAGCACCTCATCGACGACCTCGCCGTCCGGGCGCACGCGCTGCTCGACCTCGCGGACCTGAGCGAGCCCGGCCGGAGCGTGCTGACCGACCTGGCCCACGCCGCCGTCGACCGGGCTGCGTGAACCGGGCTGGGTGAACCGGGCCGGACGAACCGGGCCGGACGAACCGCGCCCCCCGGTTCAGGTCACAGGGCCCAGGTCACAAGGTCCAGGTCACAAGGTCCAGGTCACAGGGTCCAGATCGTGACCACGCCGCCCTGCTCGAGCTCCTCCCCCGCGGCCGGATCGGACTCCAGGACGCCGCCGAACAGCTCGCCGAAGCCGCGAACCTCCACGTCGTAGCCGGCCTTCTCGAGCAGTCCCCGCGCTTCCTCGACGGTCAGGCCGACCACGTCGGGGACGGTGCCCTCGGGGCCCATGCTGACGACCAGCGTGATGGTCGCGCCCTTCTTGGCGCCCTTGCCCTCGCCGGGATCGGTCCGGACCACCGTGCCCGCCGGCACCGTCTCGTCGAAGGCGTCCTCGCGCGCCACCTCGAACCCCTCGGCGCTCAGCGTGTCGGTGGCGTCGGCGACGTCGAGCCCCGCGACGTCGGGCACGGTGACCGGCGGCGGGCCGTCGGAGACGGTGAGCCGGACGTGCTCGTCCGTCGGCACCATGTCGCCGTCGCGCACCGAGGCCCAGATGACCTCGTCCCGCGGGCCGTCGTTCGTGTACTCGCGCGAGACCTCGACGTCGGTCAGGCCGACGTCCTGGAGAGCCGCGCGCGCGTCGTCCTCCAGCATGCCGACGAGGCCCTCCGGCACCTCGGCCAGCTCCTGCCCGAGCGAGACCACCAGGCGTACCGGCTGGTCGCGGTGCCAGCGCTGCCCCTCGTCGGGGACCACCGAGATGACCTCGCCCTCCGGTACGTCGGAGTCGTGCTGCTCGACGCTCGACGACGTCAGCCCGGCCTCGGTCAGCACCTCCTCGGCGGCCTGCTCGCTGGCGCCCACCACGCCGTCGGGCACGACCGAGTAGGCGCCCGGACCGCGTTCCGTGTACCACCAGGCGCCGGCGAGGACCACCACCAGCGCGACGGCCAGCAGGATCTTGCCGCCCCGCCGGGGCTTCTCCACGGATGGCGGAGGTGGGGGCGGGGGCGACTGCTGGGCGACCCAGCGCCCGGCAGCGGGCCGCTCCACCACCGCGGTACGCGCCGCCTTCACGGCAGTGGGCGAGGGCGGCGGCGCCGCCTTGGCGGGTATGTCCAGCACCTCGTTCGGGATCTGCTGGAACGTGTCGCGCAGCGCGTCCAGCGCGACGGCGGCGTCGCGCGGGCGGCGGTCCGGGTCGCGGGCGGTGAGCGCGCGCACGAGCAGGTCCAGCGGGCGGCCCAGATGGCCCGCGAACGCGCTCACGGGCGGCACGTCGCTGTTGACGTGCGCGTACGCGACCTGGATCGGCCCCTCCCCCGTGTGCGGCAGCCGGCCGGTGAACATCTCGAAGGCGAGGATCCCCACGGCGTACACGTCGGCGCGCATGTCGACGTGCCCGGTCGAGATCGTCTCGGGAGCGAGGTAGGCGACGGTGCCGAGCACGGTGCCCGTCGTGGTGTTCGACACCTCGGAGATGGCGCGGGCCAGGCCGAAGTCCGCGACCTTCGGGCGGCCCGTACCCGCCTCCAGCAGCACGTTCTCGGGCTTGATGTCCCGGTGCACTATCCCCTTGGCGTGCGCGGCCGCCAGGGCGGAGAGCACCACGTCGAGGACCGCGAACGAGCGACGCAGCGTGAGCTCGCCGGTGCTGATCAGGTGGCGCAGGTTGGTACCAGGCACGTACTCCATGGTCAGGTAGCGCATGTCGCCGTCGGTGCCCTGGTCGTAGACCGCCACCACACCGTGGTGCTGCAGGCCCGCCGCCGAGCGGGCCTCACGCTCGAAGCGTTCCCGGAAGCTCGCGGCCTGCTCACCGTCCGCCAGGTGGGGGTGCATCACCTTCAGGGCGATCTCGCGGTTCAGGCGGCTGTCGTGCGCGCGGTACACCGTGGCCATGCCGCCGCGCGCCACGCGCGCGACTATCTGGTACCGCCCGTCGACCAGGCGGCCGATGAGAGGGTCTGCCGTCACCTGAGCCACGGTGGGAGTGTACGGGTGACCACCCACGCCCTGACCGAAACTCTCATTGCGGACACCAGGCCGTTGCCGGATCGTTGCGGCGCCCCGGCCCGCGCCCCGTCGCATACCCTTCTACCGTGACAGATCTCGACGCCCTCGTTGGCGAATGGCTGAACCTTCCCGACCTCTCCGAGATCCTCGGCATCGAGGTCGGCAAGGCCCGTGGCCTGGTCCGTGACCGGCACGTCGTCGGCATCAAGCGCGGCGAGCGCACCATCTTCGAGGTGCCTGCCAAGTTCGTGCTCCCCGAGGTCGACGGCCGCCCCGGTGTCATCCCGACGCTGCGCGGCACCGTGATCGTGCTGGCCGACGCCGGGTTCACCGACGAGGAGATCCTCGAGTGGCTGTTCACGCCGAACGACGAGCTCGGCGAGCCGCCGGTCGACGCCCTGATCGGCGGCAAGCGCGCAGCGGTGCGCCGGGTGGCGCAGACGCTGCTCTAGACCGTGGGCCTCGTTCGCCGCGCCGTCGGCCCCGGGCCTGCGATACATGCCCTCTGGGGCGCGGCGACACCGTCGTCGCCGCTGACTCCCGCGGAGGCTCGCGTCATCGCCGCGGCCGTGCCGTCGCGACGCCGGGAGTTCACGGCGGGCCGCGCGTGCGCACGCGCGGCGCTCGAGGAGCTCGGGCACCACGGCTGGTCCCTGCTGCCCGGGCCGCGCAGGGAGCCGCTGTGGCCCGACGGCGTGGTGGGGAGCATCAGCCACTGCCCGGGGCTCGCGGTGGCCGTGGCCGCACGTTCCGTCGACACGCCGGCGATCGGGATCGACGTCGAGATCGACGCCCCCTTGCCTGCGAACGTGGTCGGATCGGTCATGGACGCCGGCGAGACCCAAGCGATCGAGCGGCTGGCGGCACGGGACGCGGCCACGCCGTGGGGGCGGCTCCTGTTCAGTGCCAAGGAGTCGGTCTACAAGGCGTGGTACCCGCTGCGGCACGAATGGCTCGGCTTCGAGGAGGCCGGCATCGAGCTGAGGGCCGACGGCACGTTCCTGGCCCGCATCCGTCGCGCGGACACCGCTCCGTTCCCCCAGGTGGTCAGCGGCCGCTGGGCCCGGGGAAACGGTGTGGTGGTCACCGCGCTGGTGCTGCCCGGGCGTTAGGCGCGCAGCATCTCCGCCACCTGGAACGCCAGCTCCAGCGACTGCTGGTGGTTCAGGCGCGGGTCCACGAGGGTCTCGTAGCGCAGCGCGAGGCCCTCGTCGGAGATCTCCTCTGCCCCGCCCAGCACCTCGGTGACATCGTCGCCCGTCAGCTCCATGTGCAGCCCGCCCGGCACGGTGCCCAGCGTCTTGTGCACCTCGAAGAACCCGGCGACCTCGTCGAGCACGTCCGTCAGGCGGCGGGTCTTGTACCCGCTGTCCGAGGTGATCGTGTTGCCGTGCATCGGGTCGGTCACCCACGTGACGTTCGCGCCGGACCAGGTCACGGCCTCGACGATGGTCGGCAGCACGTCGCGGACCCGCCCGGCGCCCATGCGCGTGATGAACGTGAGCCGTCCAGGCACGTTGTCCGGGTTCAGCCGTTCGGTGAGCGCGAGGGCGTCGTGCGGCGTCGTCCCCGGGCCGAGCTTCACGCCGATCGGGTTGGCGATCCGGGACATGAAGTCGACGTGGGCGCCGTCGAGCTGGCGGGTGCGCTCCCCGATCCAGAGGAAGTGCGCGCTGGTGTCGTAGGACCGTCCGGTGCGCTGGTCGGTGCGGGTCAGCGCGCGTTCGTAGTCGAGCACGAGGGCCTCGTGGCTCAGGAAGAACTCGACGGAGCGCAGGGCGTCGAAGTCGGCGCCGCACGCGTGCATGAACCGGATCGCGCGGTCGATCTCGTCCGCCGTCTTCTCGTACCGCGCGTAGGCGGGGTTGCGCATGAAGCCGCGGTTCCACTCGTGCACCTGGCGCAGGTCGGCGAATCCACCCTGCGTGAAGGCGCGCACCACGTTCGCCGTGGCGGCCGAGATCCGGTAGGCCTGCTCCAGCCGATCGGGGTCCGGTGTGCGGTCCTGCGGCGTGAACGGGAACCCGTTGATCATGTCGCCCCGGTAGGCGGGCAGGGTCACGCCGTCGCGGGTCTCGGTGTCGCTGGAGCGCGGCTTGGCGTACTGGCCGGCCATGCGGCCCATCTTCACGACCGGCGTGCTCGCGCCGTGGGTGAGCACGACAGCCATCTGCAGGATGGTGCGGATCTTGTTGCGGATGCGGTCGGCGTTCGCCTCGGCGAACGTCTCCGCGCAGTCCCCGCCCTGGAGCAGGAACGCCTCCCCCCGACCGGCGGCGGCGAGCCGCTCGGTCAGGAGGTCGGCCTGTGCGGGCACCACTATGGGCGCGGCCTGCGCCAGGCGTCCGGTGGCGGCCGCGAGCGCCGCCGGGTCCGGCCACGTGGGCTGCTGGAGCGCCGTGAGCGTGCGGTAGTGGTCGAGGCCTGCCGGACCTGCCGGATCGGCCGACCGTTCGGCCGGGTCGGTGACAGTGCTCATCAGCGCGCCCGTCCGTCCACCACCGCGTCCGCTACGAGTGGTGCCCGCACCGTGCTCAGTGCTCCGCCGGGGCGGCCGGCACGAGCGGCTGGCCGATGTCCGCGAGGAGCTCGCCGAACCACTCCTGCGAGACGTCGAACGCCTTGCCGCCGGCGATCCGCGGGAACGCGATCGCCTTGAGGCGGTCGCCGTCCTCCTCGTCGTGGCCGATGACGCCGGACTCGCCGCGCAGCGCGCACTCCACCGCGTAGTCGGTCATCGACTTGATGAGGCGCAGGTCCTCGGCGTTGGCGGCCGCGGCGCGCGAGAAGTAGCCCGACTTCTGGACCATGACCTTCTCGGCGCCGAGCTTCTCCGCGAACTGCTTGGCGAACCACTGGCCCGGGTTGATCGTGTCGAGCTTGACGTGGCCGAAGGGGTCACGCTCCACGGTCTCGCCCGCGGCCTCGAGCTGGGCCACGATCTCGTGCATGCCCGCACCCTCCGAGAGGAAGATGTTGACGTTGCCGATCTCGTCCATGACGCCGCGCAGGCGCTTGGCCTCGCCCTCGAGGTCGATCTCGAGCTCGGGCAGGAACACGGCGTGCACGTCCCAGCGCTCGCGGGACAGGCCGAGGGCCGGCGCCCACTCCTGGTCGTCCAGCCAGCCGCGGTAGGACTGCGCGGTCGCAGCGGTCAGCCAGCCGCAGTGGCGGCCCATGACCTCGTGCACGATCAGCATGCGCGGGCCCACACGGTTCTCGCCGATGACGTTGGCGGCGAACTTCGCGCCCTCCTCGGCGGCGGTCCACGCGCCCAGCGACTGCTTGATCGGCACGACGTCGTTGTCGATCGTCTTCGGCAGGCCCACGACCGTGAGCTCGTAGCCGTTGTCGTGCAGGTAGGCGGCGAGGTCGGCGGCGGTCGTGTTGGTGTCGTCGCCACCGATGGTGTGCAGGACGTCGACGCCGTCGGCCTTGAGCTGCTCCGCGGCGACGTGCAGCGGGTCCTGGCCCTCCTTGACGAGGCCGCGCTTGACGGCGTCCTTGACGTTGGTCAGCTTGACGCGCGAGTTGCCGATCGGCGAGCCACCGAAGCGGTGCAGGACGTGCGCCTGCTTGCGCGCCTCCTCGTCGATCTCGATCTTGTTGCCCGTCAGCAGGCCGTGGTAGCCGTGCAGGTAGGCGATGATCTCGATCTCGGGGTCGAGCTCGGTGTAACGCTCGATCAGGCCACCGACCGAGGACGACAGGCAGGGCGCGAAGCCGCCGGCGGTCAGCAGAGCCACACGACGAACAGCCATCTTCAGGAGCACCTCTCATCAGGAAAAGTTCACGGGCGCCGCGGCCGGCGATGGCCCGCGCGGCACCCTTCGTCGTCATCCTACTGACGCCTGGCGCCCCCGCCCGGCACGTCCGGTGACTGAGCACGCGACCGACGGGCGCACCCGGCAGCCGCCGAACCGAAAGCTCCCCGTGCTACCGGCCCACGGGCGGCGCCGAACCGAAGGTTGGACGTCGTCCATGCCGGCCAACGGCGCCGAACCGAAGGTTGGACGTCGTCAACGGGCTCGACCCGAGGGTTGCTGGTCACAACGGCCGCTGATCGACGTGCAACCTTCGGTTCGGCGCCGTGCACGGTGGCTTTCGGTTCGGGGCCCAGCGCCGTCAACGCTTGTGCCCAACCTGCGTCTCGACTCGGAGCTGCGGCGCATGAGAAACTTGTCCTGAGCCTCCCGGTTGCCTCATGGCCCGGGAGGCTTTCTGTTATGACGAACTCTCCTGAATCCGCGCCCACGCGGCTGACGATCCGGGCCGCGACCCCCGCCGACCGCCCGGTGCTGGAACGGCTCTGGCTCTTGTTCCGGCACGACATGTCGGAGGTCACCGGGGCGCTCCCCGGCCCGACCGGCCAGTTCCGGCGCGAACGGCTCGACGCGACGTTCACCGACCCTGGTCGGAGCGGGTTTCTCGCCCACCTGGAGTCCGACGGCGCCCCGCCGTCACCCGTCGGCTTCGCGCTGGTCCGGGCGCTCGACGGCCCGGCCCGCGTGCTCACCTCGTTCTTCGTGGTCCGCGGGGCACGCAGGGGCGGCGTCGGGCGGGAGCTCGCGGCGCAGGTCCTGGCGAGCTACCCGGGGCGGTGGGAGATCGCGTTCCAGGACGCCAACCCGCCGGCGGTGCGGTTCTGGCGGGCGGTGGCCACCGACGCCGTCGGGCGGGCGTGGACCGAGCAGCACCGGCCGGTCCCCGGCCGCCCGGACCTCCCGCCGGACACCTGGATCTCGCTGACGACGGGATAGTGGCACCGGACACGACACGGCGGCGGACCGCGGCCGCGCGACTTCGATCGGTCGCCTCGCCACCGGAACGACTTCGGTCCGTTGCCCTGAGATCGGT
>NZ_JBHXBG010000111.1:0-18716 GCF_042726755.1 Promicromonospora sp. NPDC060271
GCCGAGAGCCCGGCCTGCCCCGCGCCCACCACGAGGACGTCGACGTCGACCGTGCCACCGTGGTGCGCTGCCTCGGTGGCGAGCCAGCCGTCCCCGACCGTGGAGGAGCGGCTCATCGGGGCGCGCAACCAGGAGTGGTTCCCGGAAAGGTCGACGGGCTTGCCGACCAGGCGCCAGAACTTCCGGGACCCGAGGTCCAGCAGATGGTTCACGATGACGCATTTTTCCAGAGTTCTTCAGGCTCGGTGGATCGCCCCGCCGGAGCAGGCCGGACACAAGACCACGACTGAGCCGCGTCCATCGATCAGCGCTCCGAAGCACCGGACACACCGGTTGCCCCGGACTTCGACAGCAGGCGGCTCGTGCGTCGTGTCTGGGACTGCCGAACCGAAGAGGTCCCGATGCGTCTCGAACAGAGACGGAAGGTGAACGGAGATCTCCTGCTCGTGGATCGACAACGGGTCGCGCGGCTCGCGCCCACGTGAGGCGCCGACCGCTTCCAGCACCTCACGGTAGGTCTCTGCCGTGATGTGGTGCGTGAGGAACAACCCCGGGTGGACCGCGACGATCCCGAGCCGGGCCAGGTCCTGTTCTCCGAAGTCCTTTACGTTGCCCGTCACGACGAAGTGCGCGCCGGCCTCGACTGCTGCCGCGAGCACGGGCTGGTCCTTCGGATCAGTGTCCTCCAGCTCGACAGGTTCGTCCGGGTCAGCGACAAACCGCCAGTCGTACCGTTGTCGCAGCACCGAGACCGGCACATGCCCGAGTTTCTGGTGACGTTCGGCTTCGGCCTCGACCCATGGGCTGAACACCAGGTCAAAGTCCGAGAGCGGCCGGGACAGGTACAAGATCGTGCGTGGGACGGGTGAGGCGAGAACGTTCGCGTCGACGAACGCTCGCAGCCTAGAAGTCGACGCCAAGATCGGCTGCCATCTCCCGCACGTACGCGCGCCGAAACCGCTCCACCTCGTCCAGTGGGATCCGGTGGCGGTTCCCACGGCGCTCCGAACGGATCTCACCGGCCAGGACCCTGCGCTGGATCGTTGCTCGCGAGACCCCGATCGACTCTGCCATCTCTGCTGGTGTCATCGACGGACGCTCGAACGTCACACGCGCATGCTCGCCCGCAGCGAGGTGACGGCGGATCTCCGCCTCCCAGTCACCCGGCGCACCGGGTGTGATCTCCAACGCACTCATGCCATAAGGATATCCGAATGAACAGATAGCAGCCAATACTGATCGGCGACCGCTCCACTGCTCAGGCCGCTTCGAGGGCGAAGAAGAGGAAGCAGAAGGAGGCACTCCGCCCCGTGAAAGCCGGTGTCCTCCCGGTCCTGACGGGATCTCCAGCTTCCTGCCCAGTGTCGGTAGCCCGAGCCGGGAGGTGCACGGTCCGTCCACTCCTGCGGCGGTCGGTTACCGTCAGGGCGTGCTGCTGCCTGAACCGTCGGTGCCCGGGGCGGACCTGCCCGTCCGGGCGGTCCTGCCCGCAACGGTCGATGCCGTGCGGTCGCACGGGACCGCCGTCCTCGTCGCACCGCCGGGATCGGGGAAGACCTCGCTGCTGCCGCTCGCGCTGGCCGACGCGCTCGACGGCACGATCATCGTCGCCGAGCCACGCCGGATGGCGACCCGTGCCGCCGCGGCGCGGCTGGCGACGCTGGTCGGCGAACCACTCGGGCAGCGGATCGGCTACGCGATGCGCGGCGAGCGCAGCGGCGGCAAGGGGCTCCGCGTCGAGGTGGTGACGACGGGGCTCCTCGTCCGGCGGCTGCAGCAGGACCCCGAGCTGCCGGGGGTCGCCGCGATAGTGATCGACGAGTGTCACGAGCGGCACCTTGACGCCGACCTGCTGCTGGCGCTCGCGATCGACGTCCGGGCGAACCTCCGGGAGGACCTGGCGATCGTCGCGACCTCGGCCACGGCGGACACGGTGCGGCTGAGCCGTGCGCTGGGCACCGACGTCCCGGCGCCCGTGATCACCGCGTCCGCCGCACTGTTCGACGTCGCGGTCGAGTGGGCCCCACCGCCGCTCCCCGTGCCGCTGCTGCCCGGCGGCCGCGTGGACCCGCGCCTGCTGGACCACGTCGCCGCCGTCGTGCGGCGGGCCCTGGCCGAGAACGAGGGCGACGTCCTCGTGTTCGTCCCCGGCGAGGGCGAGATCAACGGGGTGACCCGCCGGCTGGCCGACCAGAACGTCCTGCCGTTGTTCGGCCGCCAGTCCCGGGCCGAGCAGGACCGAGCGCTGGCGCCGTCCGCCACCCGTCGGATCGTGGTGACGACGTCGGTCGCGGAGAGCTCGCTGACCGTGCCAGGGGTCCGGGTCGTGGTCGACGCGGGTCTGGCCAGGGAGCCGCGGACCGACCAGTCCCGTGGCCTCGGTGCGCTGGTGACCTGCCGGGTCTCGAGGTCGTCGGCCGACCAGCGGGCGGGCCGCGCCGGGCGGGAGGCCCCTGGCCGGGTCTATCGGTGCTGGTCGGCGACCGACCACGCGCGTCTCGACGACCACGCGGCGCCCGAGATCGCGATCGCCGACCTGGCGGGCTTCGCCCTCGACCTCGCGGCCTGGGGTGCGCCCGCCGGTGCCGGGCTGACCCTCCTCGACGCACCACCGGCGCCGGCGATGGCCGCGGCCACCGAGCTGCTGCGCCGCATCGACGCCACCGACGACGACGGCCGGATCACCGAGCGGGGCCGGCGGATGACGGCGATCGGGGCGCATCCCCGCCTCGCCCGTGCGCTGCTCGACGGGACGCCGCGGGTCGGCGCCGACCGGGCGCACGAGATCGTCGCGATGCTCTCGGACGACTCCGGCCGCGGCTTCGGCGACGATCTGCCGGCCCGGTGGCGGGCGCTGCGCCGCGGCGAGGACCGCGGGGCCACGGCCCGCTGGCGCGAGGAGGCCAGGCGGCTCGGCCGAGGCACGACGGGCGGCGACCCGCAGGGCGGCCGGGGGACGCACGCGGTGCCCGACGATCTCGCCGTGGGGATCGTGGTGGGGCTGGCCTATCCGGACCGGATCGCGCGCGCCCGGCGGACCGGCTCGGCGACCTACCAGATGTCCGGCGGCACGGGCGCCGCGCTGGACCCGCTGTCGCCGTTGCGGACCACCACCTGGCTGGCGATCGCCGTCGCCGACCGGGCACCCGGCCGCGCCGACGCCAGGATCCGCTCCGCGGCGCCGATCGACGAGCCGACGGCGCGGGACGTCGCGGGCGACCTCCTCTCGACCACCGACCAGATCCGCTGGGACGACGGCCGGATCGTGACGCGGCGCGTCGAGACGCTCGGCGCGATAGTGCTGGGCGACGTCCCGCTGGCGGACCCCGACCCCCTGCTCGTCCAGGCCGCCGTCCGCGACGGCCTCCGGCGCGGCGGGCTGTCCGTGCTGCGGTGGTCGGAGGCCGCGCTCGCTCTGCGGGAACGGCTCGCGTTCTGCCACGCGCACCTGGGCGCCCCGTGGCCGGCGGTCGACGACGAGGCGCTGCTGGCCGACCTCGACGGCTGGCTGGGTACCGAGCTCGCCTCGGTGCGCGGCGCACGCGACCTCGCCAGGATCGACGTGGCCTCGGCCCTGCGGCGGCTGATGCCGTGGCCAGCGGCCGCCCGGTTCGACGAGCTCGCGCCGGAACGGCTCCGGGTCCCGTCAGGTTCGGCGGTCCGGCTCGCGTACGACGGCGTCGAGCCACCGGTCCTCGCGGTGAAGCTGCAGGAGGTGTTCGGCTGGACCGCCACGCCGGCCGTCGCGGACGGCCGTGTCCCCGTCGTCCTGCACCTGCTCTCGCCCGCGCGGCGCCCGGTCGCGATCACCAGCGATCTCGCCTCGTTCTGGAAGCAGGGCTACCCCCAGGTCCGAGCCGACCTGCGCGCCCGCTACCCGCGCCATCCGTGGCCGGAGGACCCGCTGACCGCCGTCCCGACCGACCGGGCCAAGCCACGCCGGTGACCAGCCTTGCCGGTCACCAGCCTTGCCGGTCACCAGCCTTGCCGGTCATTGGCCGAGAGGCGGGTGAGCGTACGGGTTGCCGGGCGGTACGGCGGCCGGACGCCGCGCCCGTTGTGTCGCCGCGGCGGCGTCCGACCAGGTCTTCACCGTGCGCCGGGCCAGCAGGACGATGACGGCCCCCGCGAGCAGGACGGTCAGCACGGAGACCCCCGTGTAGACCCCGCCCAGCCAGCGGACCGAGCCGAACGGGTCGGCGAGGAGCAGGAGCAGCGCGACGGGGATCGCCACGGAGCACAGGACGATGCTCAGGACCCGTCCGGTGGGGCTGCCCCGCAGGCCGAAGACGGTCAGCAGGACCGGGAGCACCGCCAGCAGGACCGCGACGGTGACGACGAGAGCCACGAGCACCGCGGCGAACGAACCGGCGAGCGGGTCCTCGGCCTGTGCGCTCACCGCGTGCTCGACGTGGGGCAGGGCGAAGTACGCCGCGCCCGCCCCGGAGAGCCAGACGGCGGCGACACCGCCGAGCAGGTAGTTCGCGAGCGTGACCGTGCCGGGCCGCGGGGGCAGGCTCATCGCGCGCCACCCTCCGGTCCGACGGCGGCTGCCACCTCCGGCCGCCGCTCCCGCCGCAGCAGCAGCGCGCCGAACACCAGCCATGCGGCCAGCGGCAGCCCTGCGACGAGGTAGAACAACGGGCTCGACCACGGCGAGGCGGGCACGGGGATGGGGTCCCACGGCGGTCGCTCGGCCGCCTGGCCACCCATCCAGACCGTGCCGGCGGCGTCGTCGGACGCGGGGAACGTGATGCCCTGCCTGGCCGCAGAGGCCGTGGTCTCGTACTTCTGGGCGAACTCGGCGTCCGGCACCTTCTCGGTGGGCACGTCCAGGAAGTCGACACCGCCGTAGACGTAGGTGTTGGTGACGATGTAGTCGCCCTCGCGCGTCTCGCGGGTCACGTCGAACTCGCCCTCGCGGTACGACTCGACGTATGCGTCGAACGTGTCCTGGGGCGTCCAGTCCTCGGTCGCGGGCCAGCGCGTGACGTCGCCCGACCCGATGATGCTGTCGTAGGCGGTGGTCTCGGTAGCGCTGCGCTGCCGGAACCACTCGGCCGCCACGCGGCTGGTGTACACCCGGCGCAGGTCCGCGTACTCGGGCGCCTCGTTGACCGCCTTCTCCAGCTTCGGCAGGATCGTGCGCCGGTAGACCTTCTCGTTGTGGGCGGCGTCCTTCGCGGAGATGCTCTCGCAGCCGGAGGTGTCGGCGATGCCGCCCTCGGACACGTACTCGTTCTCGAGCTTGACCTCCAGCGGCGCGTCGAGGATGAGCAGCTCGTCGCCGGCGTCCCGGACCACCGCGGGCCGCGGCACGATCCACTGCCTCATGGAGAGGCACTTGTCGACGCCGCGCAGGGAGTCCCAGAAGCGCAGGCCCGCCTTGCGCTCGGGGTGGATGAGCTTCCCGACGGTCCTCTTCATCTCGAAGTCGGCCTCGAGGAGCACCCGCCCGGCGTCGGTGGTGCCGAGCCGCTCGTCGACGATGCGGTCGGGCTCGTCGGGGTTGAGGTTCACCCAGAACGTCTCGGGGTCGAGGGCCAGCCACGTGTAGAACGAGTCGGAGGCGAGCTTGGCGGCCCGCTGCCCGCCGACCGAGACGCCGCCGTCGCCCGGCTCGACGGAGAACGAGTAGCTGGTGGACGTGCCGAGCTCGGGATCGTAGTCGTCGGTGACGTACCGCAGCTCCACGGTGGAGAAGTCGACGCCGCCGAGGTCGTCGGCCACCAGGTCGGCGTCGGCCGCGTTGAACTCGCCGAGGTCGCGCGCCATCTCGTCGAAGTGTTCCAGCAGCGCCTCGGTGCGGCCCACCGTCCCGAGCGACGTGGCGGTGGCCTGGTCGATCGTGTCCTCGGACGGCGTCAGGGCGCCGTCGCCGTCCATCGAGCCGGGCGGTCCGGCGAACGGTTCCGTGCCGACGTCGGCGGACGATCCCGGGTTGGGCATGGTCCTGACGTAGTAGACCTCGAAGCCGAGGCTTTCGAGGAACCTGACGGTGGCCGGGTCCGGGTTGTCGCCGAGGATGTAGATGACCCGGGTGCCGTACCTGTCCTTCAGCGCCTTGTACATGCGGGCCTGCTTGTAGTCGACCGACTTCCCGGACTTCGCCTCGATGGCGACCTGGAGGTTGCCGTCCTCGTCGACGTAGAAGTAGTCGCCGCGCCGCTTGCCGTCGGTGCCGGGGAGCGCCTTGTTGTACTGGTACCCGAGCGCGATGTATCCGAAGAGCTGGTCCAGGAGCTTCTCGAAGGCGGCGCCCTTGGCCCGGTTCTGCCCGATGACGATGTACCCCTTCAGGTACTCGCCCCACAGCTCCTTCTTCTCGACGTCGCTCAGCTCTTCCCAGCGCGAGATCTCGCCCTCGTCCCGGAGCTTCTGGAGGAAGTCCCGCCAGGCGGTCAGCAGGTGCTCCTCGGTGCCGTAGGCGTACTCGGAGTGGTCCTGGAGCTCGTCGAGGTTCCGGGTGCTGAGCTTGTCGGAGTCGGCGGGTATCTTCCAGAACTGGCTGAGGTCCTGGTAGGTGTACTGCCAGCCCTCGACGCCGGTGTCCGCCGCGTTGGTCGCCTCGAGCCGCTCCGGCGGCAGGGCAGGGTTCAGCGGGTCCGGTGCCGGAGAGGCCCCCGTGCCGAGCAACGCGACCAGCAGCGCGACGACCAGTACTGTGACGGCGCCTCGGCGCTCGGTGCGTTGCATGGGCGACCTCCGGTGTCGTGGCAGGTCAAGGGTAGGTTCACCCGTTTCGTCCCCGCAAGGACGTGCCCGCCTTGCGGAACCGCTCGCTCAGGTAGCCGTCCTCCTCCAGGGCCCCTTCGAGAGCGATCACCGGCGTGACCCGGGACGTGCCGTGCGGACCCAGCCCTTCGACCCGCGGGAAGTTCTGCGTTCCCGCCGCGCCGGTCTTGACCCACGCGCCGCCGAGGTTGCGCCGGAACGTCTCGCCGACGTACCACGCCGCGCCGTCGCGGAGCCGGAGGTGCTCCGGTCCGTGCAGGCCCGCCGCGGAGGACACCGCCGCGCGCAGGACCGCCTGCACGGCTGGCAGCGTCCCGGGTGTGAAGTCCCAGGTGGTGTCGCCGCCGAACGACGCGACCCACTCGTCGAAGGAACCCGCCTGCAGGTCGAGCCAGTCGCGCAGCTCGTCCTCCCGCGACTCCGGCGGGTCGGCCATCGTGCGTTCCTTGTCGGGGCGCCAGCCCGGGGTGCGCGCCTGGTGGTCCGCGACCGCCCGGGCCCAGCGGTCGAGTGCCCGCACGAGCCGGTCGCCGGTCCGCGCACCCACGGCGTCCTCCAGCAGGGACCGCGGAGCCACGGGTGCGAGGCCCAGCTCCGGGTCCGCGGACACCAGCGGTGTGTCCGCGTCGTCGGCCCAGGTCCAGCGGCCGCCCGCCGCGCGCATGAGGGTCTCGCCCACGTACGCCACCAGGCCGTCGACGAGGTCGCGGCGCCCGGGGCGGGCGAGATCACCGGTGGACGCGAAACGGTCGAGGACCGCTCCTTCCAGGTCACCGAGCGAGCCGCGGGTGTAGTCGAACCGCACGCCCGCGTCCCTCAGGTCGACGTCGGTCAGGCCGAGGAGGACGAAGTAGAGCCGGTGCTGCCACGCCGTGGTCCGGTCTGCGGACATCGATCGCCTCCGTATGCGCGTCGCTGGATGCACGTACGGCGATTATGCGTCGTCGGGGACCCCTCCCGGGGCCTGACGTGTACAACTGACCACAGGATCCAGGACCCGAGGGAAGGAGTGTCCATGAGGCGCCGACACGCAGCGCTCGCGGTCGTGGTGCTCGGGCTGGCCGCCTGTGGTGGACCCGGCCCGGGGCCGAGCGGCCCTGCCGGGGCGAGCGGCCCGTCGTCGGGCACCGCGTCCACGATGCCCGACGACGAGCCGGCCGCCGCCGACGGCACGAACTACGACGCCTGCTTCGACGCCACCTGCGAGGTCGTCGTCGAGGCGGGGACCGAGATCGAGCTGGACGAGGAGCTGGACTGGGAGATGCCGGCGGGCCTGACGGTCGGCGGCTGGGGCCTGCTGACCGTCGACGACATAGCCGACGGTTCCGTCGGGCTGACGCTCTCCGGCCAGGGCGCGTCGGGCGGGGGCAGCACGGCCACGATCATCACCGCGGACGGTACCGAGTACTACCTGAACGGGATGCTGGTCGACGCCGTCGCGGCGCCCGACGGCCAGGTGGTGCTCGGCCTGAGGTGGGGCTGACGGCGTCCCGGTTATCCTGACCCGCATGTCCATCACCTCCGCCCTCGGCGACGACTGGGTCCCGGCCTCGGACGGCGTCCGCGAGCGTTCGGCGGCTCGCGTCATCCTGCTGGACGCCGAGAACCGGGTGCTGGTGATGCGCGGGCACGACGTGAACCAGCCCGAACGGTCCTGGTGGTTCACGGTGGGTGGCGGCATCGACGCGGGGGAGACCCCCGAGCAGGCGGCGCTGCGGGAGACCCACGAGGAGGTGGGCATCACGCTCTCCGCCGGTGACCTGGTGGGTCCGGTGCTCACGCGGACGGGCATCTTCGAGTTCTTCGCCGAGACGTGCCGCCAGCACGAGGTCTTCTACCTCGCGCGGACGACCGAGGCGGTTGAGGTGACGGCCGCCGGCTGGACCCCCGCCGAGCGCGAGCTGCTCGACGAGATGGCCTGGCTGACGACGGCGGAGCTGCGCGGCCAGCCGCTGGAGGTGTTCCCGCCCGAGCTGCCCGACGTCGTCGACCACCTGGTCGCGGGCTGGGACGGACAGGTCCGGCACCTGGGCGAGCAGTTCGACGACTGACGGCGCCGCCTGCGCGTCGCAAGGCAGGTGTGTTGCGCCAGCGTCGGGCTGACCGTATCGTTGCTGGCAACACGACCGGCCCCTCTGATCGCCCTGCGATCACGGGCCGGTCTTCATGTCTTCTTGACCCGCGGTTCGACCAGCCTGCTTTCAACTAGAGGAATTGGTCCCGCCTCGTTAACCTCGAACGCGCCATCAGTGGGCGTATTCATCGCTCCTGGGCTGCATATGGCGTGAAATTATCGCAACTTCGAGGAAACGACGTGCCCCACTACATCAAGCCTCACCTATCGAGCCAGCAGCAGGCGGCGCTACTGCGACAGCGCGGTATGCGGCTCGACGAAGCTACTTGCCTGTTCGCGCTGGGGCAGATCGGATACCACCGACTCAGTGGCTACTGGTACCCGTACCGCGTCGTCGATCGGGCCGCGTCGTCCCGCGAAGGCCGTCCGATACGCGCGGTTGACGTCAGTGCTGGAACGGACTTGGCTCAGGTGCTGCGGGTCTACGAGTTCGATCGGAAGCTCAAGCTTCTGACCATGGACGCGATCGAACGAATCGAAGTTGCTGTCCGTGTAAGGGTCACCGATGCCCTGGGTAGACGTGGGCCGTTTGCGCACCTGGACCCTAGCCATCTCGACAAGCGGTTCTGTATGCCGGGCCAGGGGCGACCATCACGGCACTCCGGCTGGATTGCCAAGCTTCGTGGGCACCAGGCGCGGTCCGCAGAGGAGTACGTGCAGCACTACGGGAAGAAGTACGGCGGCGATCTGCCGATCTGGGCCGCGCTCGAGGTCGTCGACTTCGGTGCCCTCTCGGTCCTTTTCCAGGGGCTGAAGCGGCGTGACCGCGACGCCATCGCGCTCCAGCTCGGTGTCGTCGATCGGTCGGGAACGGGTGACGGGTCCGTCCTTGCCAACTGGCTGCGAACCTTGAATCTCGCGCGGAACACGTGCGCGCACCATGCGCGGCTATGGAACAGGCACTTCACGGACACGATCCGGGTGTCGGCGCTTCGCGGCATCAAGGAGCTTGAGCACCTTGCCGACCTTGAGCATCGTGATCGTGCTCGGTTCTATCCGGCGCTCATGATCCTCTGGTTCCTGATGGAGAAGGTCTCGATGGACGGCGCTTGGAACGCCGAGCTCGTGGACCTTCTCTGCGGGTTTCCTGCCGATGGGGTGGTGTCCCTCGCTGACATGGGATTCCCAGTCGGTTGGGAACGCCAGATGCAGTCTCCGCGTCTGTGGGTTCCGGGGAGCGACCTCACAGGCATCCCGCCGATGCGCCCTGGCAACGCCGCGGAGTTGTCGGCGGATGCCGCGAGTGTGAGGGACGACGGCGTTGGTGATTCCCGGGAGCTGGTCTGATCCTGAGATCCACAGCGAGGCGGGCCAGTCCTCGGGTGACCACTGCGGCGCCGTAGAATGGATGGTTGTGAGTACACCGACCATCGGCGTCCTCGCCCTGCAGGGCGACGTCCGTGAGCACCTGACCGCCCTGGAGTCCGTCGGCGCGCACGCCGTGTCCGTCCGGCGCCCGGCCGAGCTGGCCGCCGTCGACGGGCTCGTGCTTCCCGGCGGGGAGTCCACGACCATCGACAAGCTGCTGCGCATCTTCGAGCTGCGCGACCCGCTGCAGGCCCGGATCAAGGAGGGCCTGCCGGTGTACGGCTCGTGCGCGGGGATGATCCTGCTCGCCGACCGGATCCTGGACGGGACCGCCGACCAGCAGACCGTCGGCGGCATGGACGTGGTCGTGCGGCGCAACGCGTTCGGGCGGCAGGTCGACTCGTTCGAGACGGACCTCGACCTCGTGGGTGTCTCCGACGGTGGTCCGGTACGCACCGCCTTCATCCGCGCCCCCTGGATCGAGGAGGCCGGGCGCGACGTCGAGGTGCTCGCACGTATCCCCGCTGTGGATACGCAGGGCCGTCCTGTGGCGGCCGCCGGTAGGATCGTCGCAGCACGGCAGGGCCCGCTGCTCGCCACCGCATTCCACCCCGAGATCACGGGGGACACGCGAGTGCACGGGTTGTTCGTCGGCATGGTTACGGGTGGCTGAGCGCTTCGCCCGCTACCGTTCGACGCCACTGAAGACGTCACAGCAAGAGCCATCGGAAATGCAAGGAGTCAGGTAGAGGCATGTCAGGTCACTCCAAGTGGGCCACGACCAAGCACAAGAAGGCCGCGATCGACGCCAAGCGCGGCAAGCTCTTCGCGAAGCTGATCAAGAACATCGAGGTCGCGGCGCGCACGGGTGGCGGCGACCTCGCCGGTAACCCGACGCTGTTCGACGCGGTGCAGAAGGCGAAGAAGTCGTCGGTCCCGAACGACAACATCGACCGCGCGCTGAAGCGCGGTTCCGGCGAGGGCGCCGACGCCGTCGACTACCAGACGATCATGTACGAGGGCTACGGCACCAACGGCATCGCGGTGCTGGTCGAGTGCCTCACCGACAACAAGAACCGCGCGGCCTCCGAGGTGCGTCTGGCGTTCAGCCGCAACGGCGGCAACCTCGCCGACCCGGGCTCGGTGTCGTACCTGTTCTCCCGCAAGGGCCTGATCGTGGTCCCGAAGGCCGACGGCGTGGGCGAGGACGAGGTCATGCTCGCAGCGCTCGACGCCGGCGCCGAGGACGTGACGGACCAGGGCGAGGTCATCGAGGTCCTGACCGAGGCCACCGACCTGGTGTCGGTGCGAACCGCCATCCAGGAAGCAGGCATCGAGTACGACTCAGCCGACGTGATCTTCCACCCCTCCATGCAGGTCGAGGTGGACGTCGAGGGCGCTCGCAAGATCATGCGCCTCATCGACGCGCTCGAGGACAGCGACGACGTGCAGAGCGTCTACGCGAACTTCGACGCGAGCGACGAGGTCATGGCCGCTCTCGACGAAGAGGACTGACGCACCTGCTGGCCGGTCCTGCCCGCTGACGAGCCCGCTCGTCGGCCGAGCCTGTCGAGCCCCGGCCCGGCGCCATGAGAACCTGACGCCATGCGCGTACTAGGGGTCGACCCGGGCCTGACCAGGTGCGGAATCGGTGTGGTCGACTCCCTGCCCGGGCGCCGGGCACGGATGGTCGCGGTCGGTGTGATCCGCTCCGAACCGGAGCTGTCCACCGACCTGCGGCTGCTCAGGATCGCCGAGGGTCTGGACCTGTGGCTCGACGAGCACGTGCCCGACGTCGTCGCGGTCGAGCGGGTGTTCGCGCAGCACAACGTCGGCACCGTGATGGGGACCGCCCAGGCGGCGGGCCTGGCCATGGTGGCAGCGGCCCGCCGGGGTGTGCCCGTCGCCCTGCACACGCCGTCGGAGGTGAAGGCGGCGGTGACCGGTTCCGGCCGCGCCGACAAGGCCCAGGTGACGACGATGATCACCCGCATCCTCGACCTCTCCGAGGCACCGCGGCCCGCCGACGCCGCCGACGCGCTGGCCCTCGCCGTCTGCCACCTGTGGCGGCCCGCCGGAGCGCTGCAGGGCGGCGACCGGCACGAGCTCACCCCCGCGCAGCGCGCCTGGGCCGCCGCGGAACAGGCAGCGAAGCAGCGCCCCCGTCGCTGAGCCCTCGGCCGCCGGCCGGGGCGCTGGCACGTACCGGCGGCGTGGTGCGGGGGAGCGGGTGGTCCGGCTTGTTAGGGTCGTCGCACGACTGTTCGAGTGGGTCTCGACGAGCTGGACCATCGAGGCCCCATCCACGACCCGAGAAGGGGGACCCCGTGATCGCCTCGCTGACGGGAACCGTGGCCCATGTGGGCCTGGACCGCGCGGTGGTCGACGTCGGCGGCGTCGGCTATCTCGTGCACGCCACGCCCACCACGCTGGCCACGCTGCGCGTCGGCGAGACGGCCGGCGTCGCGACGAGCATGGTGGTCCGTGAGGACTCGATGACGCTGTACGGGTTCGGCGACCCCGACGAGCGCGACGTGTTCGAGGTGGTGCAGACGGTGTCCGGCGTCGGGCCGCGCCTGGCGCTCGCGATGCTCGCCGTGCACACCCCGGACGCGCTGCGCCGGGCGGTCGCCGGTGAGGACCTCGCCGCGCTCACCCGGGTCCCTGGCATCGGCAGGAAGGGCGCGCAGCGCATCGTTCTCGAGCTGGGGGACCGGCTCGGGCCGCCGTCGGGGGCGCTCACGGGTAGCGGGGCGGCGGCCGAGCCCGCCGCGAACGCGGGCGACCACTCCGAGCGCGTGGTCGAGGCCCTGGCAGGGCTCGGCTGGCCGGCCAAGCAGGCCGACGACGCCGTGGCGAAGGTGCTCGCCGACGCCGGGACCGACGCGATAGCGGCCGACGAGGTCGCGACGACGCTCCGCGCCGCGCTGCGCCTGCTGGGAGGACACCGTGGCTGAGGTCTCGGCAGGCTCGGCCACCGGCGAGCGGGACCGCATCGTCACGCCCGGCGCCGACGAGGTCGAGCGGGCCGCCGAAGCAGCGCTCCGGCCCAAGCGGCTCGACGAGTTCGTCGGCCAGCGGGTGGTGCGCGACCAGCTCTCGCTCGTGCTGCAGGCGGCGGTCGCGCGCGGCAACCCGCCCGACCACGTCCTGCTGTCCGGCCCGCCCGGTCTCGGCAAGACGACCCTCGCGATGATCATCGCGGGCGAGCTGGGCTCGCACCTGCGACTCACGAGCGGCCCCGCGATCCAGCACGCCGGCGACCTCGCCGCCGTCCTGTCCTCGATGGAGGAGGGGGACGTGCTGTTCATCGACGAGATCCACCGGCTGGCCCGCCCCGCCGAGGAGCTCCTGTACGTCGCGATGGAGGACTTCCGCGTCGACGTCATCGTCGGCAAGGGTGCGGGCGCCTCGGCGATCCCGCTCGCGCTGCCGCGGTTCACCGTCGTCGGCGCCACCACGCGCTCCGGCCTGCTGCCCGCCCCGCTCCGGGACCGCTTCGGCTTCACCGGGCACATGGACTACTACTCGCCGGAGGAGCTGGAGCGCGTGATCCTGCGTTCCTCCGGGCTGCTCGGGGCACACCTGGAGCACGCGGCGGCGCACGAGATCGCCGGCCGCTCGCGCGGCACCCCCCGCATCGCCAACCGCCTGCTGCGCCGCGTGCGCGACTGGGCGCAGGTGCGCGGCGACGGGCGCCTCGACCTGCACGCCGCGCGGTCCGCGCTCGAGGTCTACGAGGTCGACCCCATCGGCCTGGACCGGCTCGACCGCGCCGTGCTCACCGCGCTGTGCACCCGGTTCGGCGGGGGACCCGTCGGGCTCAGCACTCTGGCCATGACCGTGGGCGAGGAGGCGGAGACGGTCGAGACCGTCGCAGAGCCCTACCTCGTGCGCGAGGGCCTGATCGGACGCACACCGCGCGGCCGCGTGGCGACTCCCGCGGCCTGGGAGCACTTAGGGCTCACTCAGCCTAAATTTTGACTTTCCTTGACCCTTCTTGGGTGGTGTGACAAGGTCTGTGCCACCACATTCTGTTCTACGAGGGGGAACTATGCGCAGGTTCTTTCGCCTTGCCTTGACCTTGGTCTTCACTTCGCCGCTGCTGTTCTTCGGTGTGCCAGCGAACGCGGATGTAACTGACTGTGTGAAATCGCCGGACGATGGTGCGATGTCGTGCATCCACGCTCCCATGAACAGCGGCAAGGCCGGCATCTCCACGAGCGACGAAGCGTGTGACTCACGTGGACCCGTCACTCACTACAAGATCGGGAGCGACTCGTGGCGCACTCACCGAAATGCGAACGGGTGTAACACCACTACGCAGGTGGAATCGACGCGCTCCGCGCCAGTTGGGACTCTCATCCAGTACTACAGCTGCAACGTGAATACCAGCTCGGGCGACAGCAGTTGCTCAGGGACGCGGTCCTTCCGCGTCCGGTAGTGCCGCGGGTGCGTGGGGACAGTCGCACCCCACGCACTCCCGTTCCTGAACCGCTTCGGTCCGTATCCACGATTGTGCAGACGTGACAGTTGGCGTCTACCGCTCGGAAGATGTGGGTGTGAAGACCGCGCACACCTCGTGGCCCGGGAAGTCGGCGCGCCAGATCACCAGCGAGCCGTCCCGCCTGATCTCCCTGCTCCCGGTGACCGTACGACTCATTGGGCCGATGTGTTGAAATCGCACCAAGCTGTTGCGGCGTGCGCGGTAGCTCTGGCTGCTGAGCCCGAACAGTCGGCCGGGCGGCGCCCGAGCGCTTGGGTCACGGCAGTGTTGCCGGCCGAACCACTACAGGCCTACAGCGCTTCGAGGCTGCACCCCACGCTGGAGCTCACCAAATCGGGAACTTTGCTCAAGTCCCGACGTTGATCACCTAGCGCCCTTCGAGGGGCGCCCGAGGATCCCGCCCCGGCACTACACTGGGTTGGATCCTCGTCGAACGTGCGCGACATACGAGCGCTGCTCATCCGACACCGCAATCGAACAGGGACCCTTACCGTGGAAATGCTCATTCTCATCGCGATCCTCCTCGTGGTGATGTTCTTCATGTCCTCCCGCACCCGCAAGCAGCAGCGCGAGGCAGCGGAGTTCCGGAACAACCTCACCGTCGGGACCAAGGTCATGACCGCCTCCGGCATGATCGGTACCGTCATCGACGTCGACGACGCGACCGACCAGGTGACCATCGAGTCCTTCCCGGGCAGCCCCACCACCTGGCTCCGTGCCGCCATCTCGAAGAAGATCGAGGAGCCCCTCGCCGACGAGGACGCCGACGACGCGGCCGATGAGTCCGAAGTCACAACGGACGGCGAAAGGGCAAGTACGATCAGCCCCGACACGAAGGACGTTCCCGACGACCTGTCTGAGCTGGACACCGCCAGGCGCGAGTACCAGGAGCAGCAGCGGCGGGACGCCGAAGCAGACGGTAAGTGACGGCCGCGCCGTCCGGTGACCCCGGACGGCGCCGAACCCGCACCGGACGTACCCCGGTGCGCACACGAGAAGAGACAGACGTTGGCGACTGACACCCGGCGCTCGCGGCCGGTTCGTACGATCGTGCTCCTGACGATCTTGACGATCCTGCTGCCCTTCGGCGCCCTCTTGGCTGGTTGGCAGTTCGACGGAAAGTCGGACAGCAATCCTGACGGAGCAAGCCTGGCCCCCGGCCTGGCCCTTGACCTACAGGGCGGAACCCAGGTCATCCTGAAGGCCGTCACCTCCGACGGATCCGAGATCACCCCGGAGGCGATGGAAGAGGCCATCGGTGTCATCCGGCAGCGTGTCGACGCCAACGGCGTCACCGAGGCCGAGATCGCCAGCCAGGGCGACAAGCAGATCGTCGTCGAGATCCCCGGCAAGGTGGACCCGGCGACCGTCGCGCTGATCTCGCAGGCGGCGCAGATGAAGTTCCGCCCGGTCCTGACGATCGGCAACCCGGTCCCGACGGTGCAGCCCTCGGCGAGCCCCTCCGCATCCGGCGACGGTGCCGACGCGGCAGCGGGCGACGACGCCGCGGCCGAAGACGCCGCAGCCGCCGAGCCGACCAAGGAGGAGATCGCCGAGCAGGAGAAGGCGATCAAGGAGGCGACGGACCCCTCCGACCTGACGCAGATCACGCCGTCGGTCCAGGCCGCGTACGACGCGCTCGACTGCACCGACCCGAAGAACCGTGAGGGCGGCGGCGGCGACAACCCGAACCTCCTGCTCGTCACGTGCGACCAGACCGGTGCGGCCAAGTACATCCTCGGCCCCGTCGAGGTGGACGGCACCGACCTGACCTCGGCCACCTCCGGTCTGCAGCCGGGCCCGAACGGCGCCGTCTCGAACGTCTGGGGGGTCAACCTCGACTTCAACGCCGACGGCACGACGAAGTTCCGCGAGACCACGACGCGCCTGACGCCGCTGGAGCCGCCGCGCAACCAGTTCGCCATCGTGCTGGACGGCCTGGTCGTCTCCGCGCCGAGCAGCAACGACCCGATCACGAACGGGCAGGCCAGCATCACCGGCTCCTTCACCCGCGACACGGCCGCCACGCTGGCCAACCAGCTCAGCTTCGGTTCGCTCCCGCTCACCTTCGAGGTCGAGGGGCAGAACACGATCTCGGCAACGCTGGGCTCCGAGCAGCTCCAGCGCGGTCTGTTCGCCGGCCTGATCGGTCTGGCGCTGGTCGTCGTCTACTCGCTGTTCCAGTACCGCACCCTCGGTCTGCTGACCGTCCTGTCGCTGGTCGTGGCCGGTGCGATGACCTACGTGGTGATCGCGCTCCTGAGCTGGGGGATGGGCTACCGCCTCTCCCTGCCGGGTATCGCCGGTCTGATCGTGGCCATCGGCTTCACGGCGGACTCGTTCATCGTGTACTTCGAACGTATCCGTGACGAGCTGCGTGACGGGCGCACGCTGCGGCTCGCCGTCCAGCGTGGCTGGCTCCGTGCGCGCCGCACCATCTACGCGGCCAAGGCCGTGAACCTGCTCTCCGCGGTGATCCTGTACTTCATGACCGTCGGCGGGGTGCGCGGCTTCGCGTTCACGCTCGGTCTGACGACGATCATCGACGTCATGGTGGTCATCTGGTTCACCCACCCGGTCATGGAGCTCCTGGCCAAGGTGCCGTTCTTCCGTGACGGCCACAAGGCGTCCGGCCTCTCGGCGGACCGGCTGGACGTCGCGCCGCGGTACCGGGGCGCCGGGCAGTTCTCCGGTCCGCGGTCCGCCGTCGCCGACGCCCCCGTCGCCGACGCGCCGGGCCCGGAGCGTGAGCTGGTCTCGGCACAGTCCGTGAGCAAGGCGCCGCGTGTCGCCGAGGACGGCCGCAGGATGACTATCGCGGAGCGGCGTGCCGCCGAGCGCAAGGCTGCCGCCGAAGCGGCTCAGAACGAGGAGAAGCACTGATGGCTCGCGGCGGCTTCGCCCAGTGGGGCAACGACCTCTACACGGGGCGTCGGTCCTACCCGATCATCCAGAAGAGGCGGGTCTGGTTCTCGATCGTCGGCCTCTTCTCGGTCGCGTCGATCCTCGTGCTCGTGTTCCAGGGCCTCAACCTCGGTATCGACTTCCGCGGTGGTTCCGAGTTCACCGTCTCGGGCACGTCGAACACGGACCAGGACATCGCGATCGACACCGTCGCCGAGGTGGTGCCCGGCCATGAGCCGCACGTCACCCAGGTCGGCCCGAACGGCGTCCGGGTCCAGGTGTCGCAGCTCGACAACGACGAGACCACCGCGCTCCAGAACGCACTGGGCGAGGCGTACGGCGTGGAGACGTCGGAGGTCACGGCGAACTTCATCGGTCCCACCTGGGGCGAGTCGGTGAGCATGCGAGCCCTCTGGGGCACCGTCGCGTTCGTCGTCGCCGCGGCGGTCTTCATGGCCATCTACTTCCGGGCTTGGCGCATGTCGGTGGCCGCCATCGTCGCGATGCTCCTGGACGTCCTGGTCTCGGCCGGCGTGTACGCGCTGATCGGCTGGGAGGTCACGCCGTCGACGATCATCGGCTTCCTGACCATCCTCGGCTTCTCGCTCTACGACAAGATGGTCGTCTTCGACAAGGTCCGCGAGAACTCCGTCGCCCTGACCGAGCAGACGCGCAGCACCTACGCGGAGCGGGCGAACCTCGCGGTGAACCAGACGCTGGTCCGGTCCATCAACACCTCGGTGGTCGCACTGCTGCCGGTCGCGGGCATCCTCTTCGTCGGTGGCTTCCTCCTGGGGGCCGGCACGCTGAAGGACATCTCGCTGTCGCTGTTCGTGGGTATCGCGGTGGGCGCGACGTCGTCCATCTTCCTCGCCACGCCGCTGGACGTGGCGCTGCGCGAGGGTGAGCCCAAGATCGCCGCGCACACCAAGAAGGTCATGGACCTGCGTGCGGGCCTCGTGGCCGAGGGCGCCGACGAGAGCATGCTGGCCGCCGCGGCGTCCGGTTCGGCGCAGCTCGTACCCGGTCATCACCAGGGACATTCCGCTCAGCCCAAGCGCCGCCGGTAGGCTCCGCTTCGTGGCAGACGACATGACCGACGTCGCCCTCTCCGGCCTGCTGCCGGAG
>NZ_JBHXBG010000112.1:0-18692 GCF_042726755.1 Promicromonospora sp. NPDC060271
CCGTACGCGGGCCGCCCGTAGACGTGTCAGACGCACAGGTCACCGGAGTGACCTGTGCGTCTGACATGTACGGGGTGCGGGACGTTCAGTGCTTGTCGTAGTAGCCCGTGTCCTTGGCGCGCTGGATCGAGCGAGCGATCTCGGCCTCGGCGTCGGAGCGGCCCACCCAGTGGGCGCCCTCGACGGACTTGCCCGGCTCGAGGTCCTTGTAGACCTCGAAGAAGTGCTGGATCTCCAGGCGGTGGAAGTCCGAGACGTCGTCGATGTCCTGGCGCCACGCCGCGCGCTGGTCGCCCGTCGGCACGCAGAGCACCTTGTCGTCACCGCCCGCCTCGTCGCGCATGCGGAACATGCCAAGGGCGCGGCACTTGATCAGGCAGCCGGGGAACGTGGGTTCCTCCAGGAGCACCAGCGCGTCCAGGGGGTCTCCGTCCTCGCCGAGGGTGCCCTCGATGAAGCCGTAGTCGTCCGGGTAGCGCGTCGAGGTGAAGAGCATGCGGTCGAGGCGGATGCGTCCGGTCTCGTGATCCACCTCGTACTTGTTCCGCTGACCCTTGGGGATCTCGATCGTGACGTCGAACTCCACGCCGATGTGCTCCAGTTCTCGAAGATGGTCGCCGAAGTGTCTTACCGCGGCGGCGGCCTTGCGCCCGTCCAGTGTGCCATGTGTCCCGTGTCGCGACCGTGACCTGTGGTCAGCACCACTCTCCGTGTTCGGCATAATTCGCAGCGTGCGCACGGCGCGCGCGAACCGGCCACGCGAGCGGGTGAAATTTCCCATGGATCGCCGTTGCCGTACCCGCCGCATGGTTTGCCGCCACTAGAGTTGGCTATGGCTTTTACATGACGATCGAGAGGATGCCCATGGAGTGGGGGTTGCGCTCCGGCGCTGCCGTCGCCGCGGTCGTCGCACTGTTCGGTGGGTATCTGGTCGCCGACGCGTACGACGTCGTTCCAGGCATGCTCACCATGGCCGAGCCGTGGCCGCAGCCGAACCCGTTCCCGTCCGCGCCGGGTGCGGTCGAGGGGCCGGCTCCCGCCGCGCTCCTCGAAGACCTGCCCGCTGACGCGCCCGTCCCGGACAGCGTCGAGATGCAGCGCCTCGTGACCGGCCTGGCCAAGGACAAGCGGCTCGGGTCGCGGGTCGGCGTGGTGGTGGCGGACGGCCTCACCGGCGACGTGCTCGGCTCGTCGAGCCCGGACAAGCTCATGACCCCCGCGTCCACCCAGAAGCTCTTCACGGGTGTCGCGGCCCTCTCGTCGGGCATCGCGAGCTCGACGCTCGACACCAAGGCGGTCCTCGTCGACGACAACACGGTCGTCCTGGTCGGCGCCGGCGACATGATGCTCTCGGCGGGCAAGGGCGATCCGGACGTCGTGAACGGGCGCGCAGGCCTCGCCGACCTCGCGCAGCAGGTCGCCGCCAAGGTGAAGGTCGACGGCACCACCGAGGTCCGCGTCGCGCTCGACGACACGCTCTTCACCGGCGACGACATCGCCCCGACCGTCGCCAGCCCGGACATCGCGGCCGGTTACGTGGCGCCTGTCTCGTCGCTCGGCATCAACGTCGGCCTGCTGTCCGACGGGTACGGCGACAACGGCCCCCGCGCGTCCGACCCCGGCAAGTACGCGGCCGAGGCCTTCTCCGCGGCGCTGGAGAAGGAGGGCCTCAAGACCGCCGGTGCCGTGATCGACGCGAGCGCCCCGGACGACGCCCGCGTGCTCGGCCAGGTCAGCTCAGCTCCGCTGGCCGAGGTCGTCGGGTTCGCCATGCAGTACTCGGACAACACGATCACCGAGGTGCTCGGCCGTCTCGTCGCGGTGGACGCGGGCCTGCCCGGCTCGAACGACGGCGCGACGCAGGCGGTGATCGCGCGCGCCAAGGAGCTCGGCGTCGACATGACCGGCGCTCGGCTGCGCGACTGCTCCGGGCTCGCCGACGGTTCGTACCTGAGCCCGCAGCAGCTCGTCGACCTGCTCGGGGTGATGGTCGATCCCGCGCACCCGACGCTGCGCAGCGAGGCGGTAGGCATGCCGATCGCGGGCCTGACGGGCACGCTCGACAGCAGCCACGGCCGGTTCACCGGGACCAACTCGGCCCGTGGCGTGGCACGTGCCAAGACCGGCAGCCTGCCCAAGGTGCGGGCGCTCTCCGGCACGGTGGTCACCGCCGACGACCGGCTGCTGGTCTTCACGGTCCTCGCCGACTCGATCCCCGCGAACAAGGCGGTCGGCGCCACGTGGATCTACGACAGCTTCGTCGGTGACCTCGCCGCGTACTCGGCCGCGGGCTGACGCCCCGTCCACCGGGACGGTTACCGTGGTCCGGTGACCCAGGCATCCACCGCCCCGCAGGTCGTCGACTGGTCGGCCGCAGCACAGATCGCCGGGCGCCTCGCCGCGCCCGGGCCACAGGCGCCACGGGACGAGCTCGACGCCCTGGTGAGCGGTCTGCGCGCCGCGGCGGAAGACGCCGTCGGGCACGTGCTGGAGACCACGCACATGGTGCCCCACGGCGGCGGGTCGACGCTGAGCCCCGTCGCCGTCGTGGACCGTGCGACCTGGGCGCGCGCGAACACGCAGTCCATGGCCGCCATGACCGAGGGGATCGGGGCGGTCGTCGCCGAGATCTCCAAGGGCGCCACGTCGCCCGGCGCGCAGCTCGCCGGCGCCGCCGAGATCGGCGCTGTCCTCGCCCTTCTCAGCGGGCGGGTGCTTGGCCAGTTCGACCCGTACTCGGCACCTGGCCGGCTCCTTCTCGTGGCACCCAACGTGCTGCAGGCGGAGGCGGCGCTGCGCGTCCCGGTGCGCGACTTCCGCCTGTGGGTCTGCCTGCACGAGCAGACCCATGCCTTGCAGTTCGGCGCTGCGCCGTGGCTCGCCGGGCACCTCGGCGGACGCGCGCGGCACCTGATCACCGGTATGGCGCGGACCTCGGCCGAGCTGGCCAAGGCCCGGTTCGACAAGAAGGTCGTCGCGATCGGCCGGAGCGTTCTCGCCACGCTGCGCGGCGAGAACGGCACCATCATCGACGGCATGCTCACGCACGAGCAGAAGGAGGAGCTGGCCGACATCACCGCGGTCATGGCCCTCCTGGAGGGGCACGCGGACGTGATGATGGACGCCGTCGGGCCGCGCGTCGTGCCGTCGGTGCGCCGCATCCGCGCGCGGTTCGAGCGGCGGCGTGACGGCGAGGGGCGGGGCGCCTTCGACGTGGTGGTGCAGAAGCTGCTGGGCATGGACGCCAAGCTCGCCCAGTACCGCGACGGCGCGGCGTTCGTGCGCAGCGTCGAGCGGTCGGTGGGACGCGACGGGCTCAACGCGGTGTGGGCCGCCCCGGAGAACCTGCCCACCGCGCGGGAGATCGCCGACGCCCGCGCGTGGGTGCGCCGGGTGCACGGATGAGGACGGCGGACGGCGCGCGGCTCGCCCTTCCGGACGCGGGGAGCCGCTGAGCGTGGCCCGCGTCGATCCAGCCGTCGCCGCCGCGCGCAACGCGGTCCGGGCGGTGCTGGCTCCGCTCGGACCGGACGACCTCGTGCTGGTCGCCTGCTCCGGCGGCGCCGACAGTCTCGCGCTCGCCGCGTCGCTGGCGGCCGAGGCCCGGCGGGTCGGGCGCTCCGTGCGCTCCCGCGGGTACGCCGTGCGGGCAGGGGCCGTTGTGGTCGACCACGGTCTCCAGGCCGGGTCCGCGCAGGTGGCGGCGCGGGCGGCCGAGCAGTGCCGGGCCCTGGGCCTCGACCCGGTGGTCGTCCGGGACGCCGACCGGTCGAGCGGCGCGGGCGGGCCGGAGGCGGCCGCACGGGACGCCCGGTACGCGGCGCTGGAGGCGTATGCCGCCGAGACCGGCGCGGCCCGGGTGCTGCTGGGGCACACCCTCGACGACCAGGCGGAACAGGTCCTGCTCGGGCTCGCCCGAGGCGCCGGCGCCCGGTCGCTCGCCGGGATGCCGCGCGAGCGGGGGATCTTTCACCGGCCGTTCCTCGGGCTCCGGCGCGCACAGACCGAGGCGGTGTGCGCGGCGTCGGGCCTGGAGTACTGGACCGACCCCACCAACCTGCTGCCCGTGCTGGACGACGGCGCTCCCGCCGCGTTCACGCCACTGCGCTCGCGGGTGCGGGGGCGGGTGCTTCCCGTACTGGAGGACACGCTGGGGCCGGGCGTGGCGGAAGCGCTGGGCCGCACGGCGGACCAGCTCCGCGACGACGCGGACCTGCTCGACCACCTGGCCGCGGACCTCCTGACGGAGGCTCGGTCGGCGTCCGAGGACGGGGTTGTGTCCCCCCGGCGGGCCGCAGCCGAACACGACCCCGTCCTCGAACCTTCTTCCGGGGTGGTTCTCGACGTGGGGGTGCTGGAGCGGGCCCATCCGGCGCTCCGGCGCCGGGCCCTCCGGCTCGCCGCCCTCGCGATCGGCTGCAAGCCGAGCGACACCACCGCGCGGCACGTCGACGCGCTGGACGCACTCGTCGTGTCATGGAGCGGTCAAGGCTCCGTCCACCTCCCGGGCGGCGCACAGGCCCGTCGCGCGTGTGGCAGTCTTTTCCTGCGCGCCGCGCCGACCGGTATCTCGGACGGTGGGACCGGCGTCCGGCCCTCCAGCACAACTCAGGAGTAACTCGTGGACCAGTCCGACGTCGGACCCGACCTCGCAGAGATCCTGCTCTCCGAGGAGCAGCTCACCAAGAAGCTCGACGAGCTGGCAGCCCAGATCGACGCGGACTACGCGGGCAAGGACCTGCTCCTCGTCGGCGTGCTCAAGGGCGCCGTGATGGTGATGGCGGACCTGTCGCGCCGCCTGCACCACAAGGTCCAGATGGACTGGATGGCGGTGTCGTCGTACGGCTCGGGGACCAAGTCCTCCGGTGTCGTCCGCATCCTCAAGGACCTCGACGCGGACCTGACGGGCCGCAACGTGATCATCGTCGAGGACATCATCGACTCGGGCCTGACCCTGTCCTGGCTCGTGTCGAACCTGCGCTCGCGGGGCCCGGAGTCCGTCGAGATCGCCGCCATGCTGCGCAAGCCGGACGCCGCGCAGGCCGACGTCGACGTGAAGTACCTGGGTTACGACATCCCCAACGAGTTCGTCGTCGGCTACGGCCTCGACTACGCGGAGAACTATCGCAACCTGCCGTTCGTTGCCACCCTGGCACCGCACGTCTACGGAGGCTGATCCACTCAGCGCCGCTCGGCTCCGCGGATGCCCATCCCGGGCGGTTCGTCACGTCCGGGCGAGGTGTGGCCGAGGCATCACATGCTCTGGGCGAACACTCGGGGCTCCTGTCAGGGAGACCATGTAGTTTCGACGGAAACATACTGCGCGAGCGGAGGGAAACGGGGCTCGGTCCCCGTCGCCGATGAAGAACATCAAGAAGCTTCTGAGCGGGCCTGTCATCTGGATCCTGGTCGCACTGGTCGTGGTGACACTGGCCATCTCGGCACTGAACCAGCCCAATGTCTCGCGAATCGAGACATCACAGGGCATCGATCTGCTGAGCGGCAGCACGGTCGAGCACGCCCTCATGGTCGACGGCGAGCAGCGGGTCGAGCTCAAGCTCTCCAAGGCGTACAAGTCGACCGAGGGTGAGGGCGACGCCGCCGAGGAGGTCGACCACGGCAAGACCGTCGAGTTCTTCTACACGCTGCCCCAGGGCGACCGGGTAGAGGACGCCATCGTGAAGTCGGACCCGGCCGACGGCTTCGACTCGGAGGTGCCGCAGCCCAGCTTCTGGTCCTCCATGCTGTCGGTGCTGATCCCGTTCCTGCTGATCGGTGTCGTGTTCTGGTTCCTGCTCTCGCGGGCCCAGGGCGGCGGCAACCGGGTCATGGGCTTCGGCAAGTCCAAGGCCAAGCTGGCCAGCAAGGACACCCCGCAGGTGACCTTCGCCGACGTCGCGGGCGCCGACGAGGCGGTGGAGGAGCTCCAGGAGATCAAGGAGTTCCTGCAGGAGCCCGCCAAGTTCCAGGCCGTCGGCGCCAAGATCCCCAAGGGCGTGCTCCTGTACGGCCCGCCCGGTACGGGCAAGACGCTCATCGCGCGCGCCGTCGCCGGCGAGGCAGGCGTGCCGTTCTACTCGATCTCCGGCTCCGACTTCGTCGAGATGTTCGTCGGTGTGGGCGCCAGCCGTGTCCGCGACCTGTTCGAGCAGGCCAAGCAGAACTCGCCGGCCATCATCTTCGTCGACGAGATCGACGCGGTAGGCCGGCACCGCGGTGCGGGCATGGGCGGCGGGCACGACGAGCGTGAGCAGACGCTGAACCAGATGCTCGTCGAGATGGACGGCTTCGACGTCAAGACGAACGTCATCCTGATCGCCGCGACGAACCGTCCCGACATCCTCGACCCCGCCCTGCTGCGTCCGGGCCGCTTCGACCGTCAGGTCGCCGTGGAGGCCCCGGACCTCAAGGGGCGCGAGGCGATCCTCAACGTGCACGCGCAGGGCAAGCCGATGGTCCCGGAGGTCGACCTCGAGGGCGTCGCCCGCCGCACCCCCGGTTTCACGGGTGCGGACCTGGCCAACGTGCTCAACGAGGCAGCCCTGCTCACCGCGCGCAGCGGCGCCCAGCTCATCGACGACCGCGCGCTGGACGAGGCCATCGACCGCGTGGTGGCCGGCCCGCAGAAGCGCACCCGTGTGATGAACGTCAAGGAGCAGAAGATCACGGCGTACCACGAGGGCGGGCACGCCCTCGTCGCCGCGGCGATGCGCTACACGGATCCAGTGACCAAGGTGACGATCCTGCCGCGCGGTCGTGCGCTGGGCTACACCATGGTCATGCCGCTCGAGGACAAGTACTCGACCACCCGCAACGAGCTGCTCGACCAGCTCGCGTACGCGATGGGTGGCCGGGTGGCCGAGGAGATCGTCTTCCACGACCCCACCACCGGTGCCTCGAACGACATCGAGAAGGCCTCGGCCATCGCCCGCAAGATGGTCACCGAGTACGGCATGAGCGAGAAGGTCGGCGCCATCAAGCTCGGCACGAGCGGCGGCGAGCCGTTCCTCGGCCGCGACTACGGGCACGAGCGGGACTACTCGGAGTCGGTCGCGAGCACGATCGACGACGAGGTCCGCAAGCTCGTCGACGCGGCGCACGACGAGGCGTGGGAGGTACTGAGCCAGTACCGCGACGTGCTCGACGAGCTGGTGCTGGGTCTGCTCGAGAAGGAGACGCTGAACCAGAAGGAGCTCGCGGAGATCTTCCGCGCCGTCGAGAAGCGCCCCGCACGCGACGTCTGGCTGTCCAGCGAGCAGCGTTCGGTGCACACGCGTGGCCCCGTGCTGACGCCCAAGGAGCTGGCGGCCCAGAACGGGCACTCCGTCGTGCCGCAGGACGAGGCGGTGCTGGACCCGGCGCCGCCGGCACCCATGGATCCGCCGAACTAGCAAGTGACCGAGACCGGAGCACCACGATGACCGACAGGTCGATGACCCCTGTGGTTACGCCCGTGCGGCGTGCGGCGGACGTCCCGCCGTACGACGCCGCACGGGCCGAGGCGGCGGTGCGGGAGCTGCTCCTCGCCGTCGGCGAGGACCCTGAGCGCGAGGGCCTGCGGGAGACGCCGGCCCGCGTCGCGCGGGCGTACAAGGAGATCTTCGCCGGCCTGCGGCAGGAGCCCGAGGACGTCCTGACCACCACCTTCGACCTCGGGCACGAGGAGATGGTGCTGGTGAAGGACATCGAGGTGTACTCGACCTGCGAGCACCACCTCGTGCCGTTCCACGGCGTGGCGCACGTCGGGTACATCCCCAACGTGGACGGCCGCATCACGGGCCTGAGCAAGCTGGCTCGCCTGGTCGAGGTCTTCGCGCGCCGTCCGCAGGTGCAGGAGCGGATGACCACCCAGATCGCGGACTCCCTGGTCGAGATCCTCGAGCCGCGGGGTGTGCTCGTCGTGGTCCAGTGCGAGCACCTGTGCATGTCCATGCGCGGCGTGCGCAAGCCCGGCTCGCGAACCGTCACCTCCGCGGTGCGCGGAGTCATGCGTGACGGCGCGACCCGGGCCGAGGCGATGAGCCTCATCCTCGGGAAGTGACGGTTCCCACCGTGCGCCGTCCGACCCGGGATGCCCAGGTGCTCGGCCTGCCGGAGCTCTCCGGCGTGGGCCGGACCCTGGTGATGGGCGTCGTGAACGTCACCCCGGACTCGTTCTCGGACGGTGGGGAGTGGTTCGAGCCGTCGGCCGCCGTCGCGCACGGGCTGGAGCTGCTCGGCGAGGGCGCCGACATCCTCGACGTGGGCGGGGAGTCCACGCGGCCGGGCGCGATGCGGGTCCCGCAGGAGCAGGAGCTGGCCCGCGTGCTCCCCGTGATCGAACAGCTCGCCGCGCGTGGCGCGGTCGTGAGCGTGGACACCACGCGGGCTGCCGTCGCCGAGCGGGCGGTGGCGGCGGGCGCCCGCATGGTGAACGACGTCTCCGGCGGCCTCGCCGACCCGGAGATGGGCCGCGCGGTCGCGGAGACCGGCGCCGCGTACGTGGCGATGCACTGGCGCGGGCACGCCGACGTCATGGACGACCGGCAGGAGTACGACGACGTCGTCGCCGACGTCCGGGACGAGCTCGCCGCCCGCATGGCCGCCCTGTACGACGACGGCGTGCGGTCCGAGCAGCTCATCCTCGACCCGGGGCTCGGCTTCGCCAAGGCGGGCGCGCTGAACTGGCCGCTGCTGGCCCACCTCGACGTCCTGCACGAGCTGGGCCGCCCCGTGCTCGTTGGTGCGTCCCGCAAACGGTTCCTCGGCCACCTGCTCGCCGACTCGGCCGGACACATGGCGCCGCCGCGTGCGCGGGACGACGCGACCGCCGCGATCTCCGCCCTGTCGGCCGCCGCGGGGGCCTGGTGCGTCCGGGTGCACACCGTGCGGGCGAGTGCCGATGCGGTGAAGGTCGCTGCCGCCTGGACCGCGGCGAGCGACGTGCCCCGGGTAGGGTCACCGGGTACCGCTCCCCGATCCGCACCGGACACATTGACTTCCACCGTGGCCTTGACCACAGAATCGTGGACGGTCGGGGAACAGGGCATACCGGCCTGGCAGGATTCCGGTGCACACGAAGACGACGGGAGGAGACCACGGTGACCACAGCGTTCGGAACGGGCGTCACAGGCCCGGACGGCCGGTCGCTGGACCAGGTTCAGCTGACAGGCGTGAGCGCGCGGGGGTACCACGGTGTGCTGCCGTCGGAGCGACAGACCGGCCAGGAGTTCCGGGCCGACGTCGTGCTCTACCTCGACACCCGCCCCGCTGCCGCCGGCGACGACCTCGCGCAGACGGTGAGCTATGCGGACGTCGCGCAGGACGTCCACGACATCCTGGCGGGTGAGCCGGCAGACCTCGTCGAGACGGTTGCCGAGCGCATCGCCGCCGTGGTGCTGGCCCGGCCGCAGGTCGAGGCGGTGGACGTTCGCGTCCACAAGCCGCAGGCGCCCATCCCGGTGCCGTTCGCCGACGTCGAGGTGGCGATCCGGCGTGACCGCGTCCGGATGCCCGTCGTGGCGGCGCCCGCGCCGCCGGCCGACTCCGCCGACACGTCGCTCATGACCGGTCCTGGATCGGTCGCCGTGCCTGCCGACCTCCTCGGCTACGAGGCCGAGCCGCGGGACACCTTCCCGGCGAGCTCGCCCACCGACTCGTGGAACGACGCGGCGGAGCAGGTACGCGGCGACTCCGGAAGCCCGCTGTCCGCCGTGGAGCCCGAGCCGCAGGACCTCGAGCCCGTCAGCCGCCCGGCGCCCGACGAGCCCGCGCCGTTCGAGCGCGAGCCGTACGAGCCGTACCAGCCCGAGCCCGTCGAGGCGGCGCCGCTCCGGGCCGAGGCGTTCGAGCCGGAGCCGCTCGTGTCGCGGGTTCCGTCCTCGACAGCGCCCGCAGCACCGGTCGGCGAGGCCCCGGAGCCGCTCCCGGTCCCGGAGCTCATCGCGCCCGAGCCGCTCCAGGTGATCCCCGCCGCATGGGAGCTGCAGCCCGACTCCTCGGCGCAGGCCTTCGAGCCGGTCCAGCAGTACGAGTCGGTCCAGGGCCTCGACCAGAGGCGCGACCAGCCGATCGGCTTCGAACCGCAGCAGTACGACCAGTTCACGCCGCAGCCGGAGCCTGCCCAGCCCGAGCCGCAGCCGCAGCCGTTCGAGCAGGTCCAGTCCTTCGAGCAGCCGCAGTCCTTCGAGCAGCCGCAGCCGTTCGAGCAGGCCGGCTACGAGCAGCCGGCGCCGCAGTTCGAGCAGCCGCAGCGGCTCGAACCGCAGCAGAACCAGTACGACCAGCTGTTCGAGCAGCAGCAGTACGACCAGGGCGGGACGGAGACGACCCGCGTGTCGGCGGCGGTCCCCGACTCCGCCGTCGAGCAGCCGGAGCAGTACGCGTCCGAGCAGTACCAGGCGGAGCCGCGCGACCGGTTCGACGAGGTTCCTGCCGGGCCCGTTGACGTGGTCATCGCGATCGGCGCCAACCTGGGTGACCCGCAGGCGACCATGCGGTCCGCGGTCGCCGAGCTGGACCGCAGGTCCGGCCTGCAGATCACCGACGTGTCGCCGCTGGCCCGCACGGCCGCCGTCGGCGGACCCGAGGAGCAGCCCGACTACCTCAACGCGGTGCTGCTGGCCCGCACCACGCTCTCGGCGCGCGCGCTGCTGCACCTCTGCCAGGAGGTGGAGAACGTGCACGGCCGTACCCGGGAGGAGCGCTGGGGCCCACGCACGCTGGACGTCGACCTGATCACGTACGGCAACCTGACGGACGCCGCCGAGGACCTCGAGGTGCCCCACCCTCGCGCGCACGAGCGGGCGTTCGTCCTCGAGCCGTGGTCGCAGATCGCGCCCGAGGCCGTGCTGCCCGGCCTGGGTGGTGGCCCGGTGGCCCAGCTCGCGGCCACGGCGCCCGACCGGGCCGGCATCCGCTGGCTCGCGCTCGACTGGCTGACCGACCCGGAGCCGGAACAGGGTGGCGGAACCGCCGCCTCGAACCATCCGGCGGTGTCCGACGACGGTGGTGGCACCGGCCAGGACTCCCACCCCGCCGAGATGCCGCCGACCCTGCCGCCGTCGGTCCCGCCGAGCGGCCGGCCGCCGGTCCTGCCGGCGGGTCCCGTGGTGGAGGTCCCGGGTGGCGGGCACCCGCAGGGGCACCACAGCGGCCAGGTCGAGCTCGACCGTCAGCCGCAGCCCGCCGCGCCGCAGCAGGAGGCGTACCCGGCCGCGCCGCATCCGCAGAGCTACTCCAGCGGACCGGTACCCGGCGGGGCGGGCTCGGTGCCGATCCCGCAGGCGGCCGCCGGCCCGTTCGGCGCGCCGCCGGCCGGGATGCCGGCGGGCGGTCCGGTGGTCCCACCGCCGGAGGAGGCGCTCGTCCCCGCGCCGCAGGCCCCCATCGCACCCCGTGCGGTGCGGGACACCGCCCACGAGACCCCGGCGCACGAGCTGCTGCCGCCGGCGTCGGCGCAGGCCAAGCCGGTGTTCGCACCGGTGAACCCGTCGCGCCAGCAGAGCGGCGTGTTCCCGCCCGTGAACGGCGCACCCGCGAACGGCGCGCCGCAGGAACCGGCCAACCCGCTCTTCGCCCCGGTCGGCGCACCGCCGAACGGTGGGTCCGACCAGGTGCCGAACGGGCACGCCACCGGGCAGCCGAACGGGCAGGACGGCTACGACAACGACCACACGGTGATCCGCGTGCCGGGGTTCGTGGCCGAACAGCGGGCCGCCGCGCCGGACGGTCCGATCGACTCGGTCCCCTCGTGGGTTCCGGTGAGGGACGAGCGGGGGCGCGACGCCTGACATGCGCAGAACGCCGATCGGGTCCCTGATCGCAGTTCTCGTTGCCGTCGCGATCGTCGGCTGGCTCGTGCTGCGCGCCCTCGAGGCACGCAGCGTGTACCTGCCGGTCGTGCCGTGGCTGGTCGACGTGGCGATCCTCGCGCTGGCCGGGGCCGTGTTCTGGTCGGGCTGGACCGTGCGGTCGTACCAGAAGGGCAAGCGCCCGTCGCTCGACGGGCTCCGGGCCGCCCGGACGCTCGTCCTGGCCAAGGCCGCCGCCCTGACGGGTGCGCTGCTCGGCGGCTGGTACCTCGCGCAGGTCCTGGTGGTGCTGGCGGATCTCGCCATCGAGCCCCGGCGCGACCGCGCCGTTGCCGCCGGTATCGCGGTGCTGTGCTCGGTGGGACTCTCCGTGGTGGGTCTGGTCGTGGAGAAGTTCTGCGAGCTGCCGCCGTCCGACAAGGACCGCGCCAGCTCCGACGAGGGTGAGTCCCCGGCCCCGGCTTGAGGTATCGGTGTCGAGGGCTTGCCCTCTGCGGAACAATGGCCATCATGACCAGCCCCTTCGAACCGCACGACGTGACCTGGAGCCGCGTGTCGCCGCGTCTTGTGACGGCCATGTTGGTGCCGACCACCATCACCCTCGGCATACCCGCGATCGTCGGCGTGGTGCTCGCCGTGACGGTCAGTCCATGGTTCTGGCTCCTCGCCGCCATCCCGGCGCTGCTCCTGGTGTGGTCGATCCTCCTGGTACCGCGCCAGGTGAGGGCCATCGGCTACGCCGAGCGCGACAACGATCTCCTGATCCGCAAGGGGGTCATGTTCCGGTCGATGGTCGTAGTGCCGTACGGCCGGATGCAGTACGTGGACGTCGAGGCGGGTCCGCTGGACCGCAAGCTCGGCCTGGCGAAGGTGCAGCTCCACACGGCGTCCGTCGGTACGGACGCCCAGATCCCTGGTCTGCCGCCGGACGAGGCGGCGCGCCTGCGCGACCGTCTCGCGTCCCGCGGTGAGGCCCGGCTGGCGGGGCTGTGAGCACGCCCGAGGGCGGCCTCGACAGGATCGACCAGAGCGGCGCGGCCGCCGGCCGGCCGGACGACTCCGGCCGGCCCGGGGCCGAGGACCTGGACTGGCGGCGCGTGCACCCGGTCACGCCACTGGTCCGGGGCTGGGCGGTGGTCGGTGCGGCCATCGTGATCCTCGGCCAGCAGAGCCTCGACGGCGGGCCGCGTGGGGGTCTCATCGCGCTCGTCACCAGCGAGTACTGGTGGACGCTCTTCGTCGCGCTCGCCGCCATCGCCCTGGTGGGCTGGGGCTACTCGGTGCTGGCCTGGCGCATGACCACCTACGCCATCGGCGAGGAGACCGTGCACCTGCGGCGCGGCATCCTGTTCCGCCAGCAGCGGCACGCCCGTCTCGACCGGCTCCAGTCGGTCGACATCCGGCAGCCGCTCGTCGCGCGGTTCTTCGGCCTGTGCGAGCTGACCCTCGAGACCGCCGGCGGCACCGACTCCGGCATCGCCATCGGCTTCCTCAAGGGGTCCGACGCCGACGAGCTCCGTGCCGAGCTCCTCGCCCGCGCGGCGGGACTCAAGGTGGCCAGGACCGGCCCGGCCGCCGGCGCCCGCACCCAGCCGGTGCCGGGTGCGGTGACCGCCCCGGCCGGGACCACGCCGCAGGGCGCGCCGCAGCTCCCCGACGCCGGGCAGCGGGACGCGATCCATGATGCCGCCGTGCCCACGGGAGGGCCGCAGGTTCCGCTGGACGGACCGGTGGCACCGGTGAGCCTCGAGGCGCCCCAGGTGCCCGTGCTCAGCGTGCCCCTGGGCCGCCTGATCGCCTCGGTCGTGCGGTCCGGGGCCATGATCACGCTGGTGCTGTGGGCTCTGGCCGTGCTGGTCGTCGTGATCGTCACCGGCGAGTTCGCCGTCATGTCCGCGTCGCTGCCCGCGGTCCTCGGCGCCGGCGGGTACCTGTTCGGCCGGCTCACGGGCGAGTTCGACTTCCGCGTGGCCATCTCGCCCGACGGCGTCCGGCTGCGGCACGGGATGCTGGAGACCCGCTCCCAGACCATCCCGCCCGGCCGCGTGCAGGCGGTACGGCTCGTGCAGAGCGTGCTGTGGCGCGGGCGGGACTGGTGGCGCGTGCAGGTGAACGTCGCGGGCTACGGCGGCGAGAGCGAGGAGAAGAACAGCGTGCTCCTGCCGGTCGGCACCCGTGAGGAGGCGCTGACGGTCCTGTCCCTCGTGCTGCCCGACCTGGGCGTCGACGAGCCGCGCCGGATCCTCGACGCGGGGCTGGACGGCGACTCCCGGACCGAGAGCTCGTACGTCACGGCCCCCCGGCGGACACGCATACTGGATCCGGTGGCGTGGCGTCGCAACGGGTTCGCCGTGACCGGTCGCGCGCTCCTGCTGCGCAGGGGCCGCATGGTGAAGATCCTCGACGTGGTGCCGCACGAGCGGACGCAGTCGCTGGGCCTGAGCCAGGGCCCGTGGCAGCGCAGGCTCGGCGTCGCGTCGTTCCAGGTGCACTCCACGCAGGGCCCGGTGCAGCCGGAGGTGCCGCACCTGGACACCGCCGACGCCGCGCAGCTCATGGCGGAGCAGGCCATGCGGGCCCGCACGGCACGCGCTGCCGCCGGTCCGGAACGATGGATGGAGAGACAGGGTGAGTGACCGGTGATGTCCGGTGAGTGACTCCGAAGATCCGGGCCGGCGGCCCGGCCGGCTCGGTGTCGGCGTGGTCGGCGCAGGACGCGTCGGTGCGGTGCTCGGCAGCGCCCTGCGCGCCGCGGGCCACGCCGTCGTCGGCGCGAGCGGCATCTCCGAGGACTCCAGGGAGCGCATCGAGACGCTCCTGCCTGGCGTCCCGAACCTCGAGGTGCCCGACGTCGTCGAGCGCGCCGAGCTCGTCCTCCTCGCGGTACCCGACGACGCCCTCGGCCCCCTGGTCGCCGGCCTCGCCGAGACCGGTGCCTGGCAGCCCGGCCAGCTCGCGATCCACACGTCGGGCCGCTACGGGACCGCCGTCCTGGAGCCCGCCCGCCTGGGCGGCGCCATCCCGCTCGCCGTGCATCCCGCCATGACGTTCTCCGGCACGTCGCTCGACCTGGCCCGCCTGGAGGGCTGCACGTTCGCCGTGACCGGCCCGGCACCGGTGCTGCCGATCGGGCAGGCGCTCGTGGTCGAGATCGGCGGCGAGCCCGTGATCGTCGACGAGCAGCTCCGCGGCCTGTACCACGCGGGCCTCTCGCACGGCGCGAACCACCTGGTGGTGCTCGTCGCGCAGGCCGCGCAGGCGCTGGAGGCCGCTGGCATCGAGGCGCCGGGCAGGGTGCTGGCCCCGCTGCTCACAGCGGCGCTCGAGTCGGCCACGCGATCGGCCGACGCGCGTGACGGCATGGGGCCGGGGGCCATCTCCGCCCTCACCGGGCCGGTCTCGCGGGGCGACGTCGGTACCGTGCGCCGTCACCTGACCGAGCTCAGCGCCCTCGCCGCCGCCAGCGGCGCCACCGACGTGCCGGACAGCTACACGGAGCTCGCCCGCGGGGCCACCCGCCGTGCGCTCGCGAGCCACCGCATCAACGACTCCACCGCCCAGAACCTGCTGGACGCGCTGGACAGCGCGACGGGGGAGTCGCGCGCAGAGAGGAACACGCAGTGAGCACCGAGGCCACCACCGGGACCGATAACCCGCTCGCCACCCAGACCAGCACCCAGACCGGAACCGAGCCCGCACGGCGCACGCCGCTCGTGGTCCGCACCCGCTCCGAGCTGCGCGACGCGCAGATGCGCTGGGCGATCACGGGTCCGCCGGAGCCGTCCGGGCTCGACGCGGAACCCGGCAGGCGAGCGGTGGTCATGACCATGGGCGCGCTGCACGACGGGCACCTGGAGCTCGTGCGCCAGGCGCGCGCGGAGGCCGGCCCCGCCGGCCAGGTGATCGTCACCATCTTCGTGAACCCGCTGCAGTTCGGCGCGGGCGAAGACCTGGACAAGTACCCGCGCGACCTGGACGGCGACGTCGCCAAGCTCGCCGGTGTCGGGGCCGACATCGTCTTCGCGCCCACGCCCGACGTCGTCTACCCGGACGGCGACCCCGTGGTGCGGGTCTCCGCCGGGCGCATCGGGGACGCGCTGGAGGGCGAGCACCGCCCCGGGCACCTGGACGGCGTTCTGACCGTCGTGCTCAAGCTCATGCACCTGGTGCGGCCCGATGTCGCGCTCTTCGGCGAGAAGGACGCGCAGCAGCTCCTCGCGGTGCGCCGCATGGTGCGCGACCTGGAGGTGCCGGTAGAGGTGGTGGGCGTGCCGACCGTGCGAGAGGACGACGGTCTCGCGATGTCCTCGCGCAACGCCTACCTGTCCGCCGACGAGCGCGAGCAGGCCCTGGCGCTGTCGCGCGCGCTGCGTGCGGGCGCGGCGGCCGCCGGCCGCGGAGCGGTGGGTGTGATCAACGCCGCCCGCCAAGTGCTGGACGGGGCCGACGGCGTCGTGATCGACTACCTGGCGCTCGTCGATCCGGTGACCGTGGACGCGGTGACCGACGACTACTCCGGCCATGCGCTGCTGCTCGTGGCCGCACGGGTGGGTACTACCCGCCTGATCGACAACCAGGCCGTCGAGGTCTAGCCCGAGGTCCAGAGGTAACGTCATGAGCTCCACCGAGCACCGCCCGCCCGTCGGCCGCCCCGCGTCGCTGCAGCGGCCGATGATGATCGCGAAGATCCACCGCGCCACCGTGACGCAGGCGGACCTGCACTACGTCGGGTCCATCACCGTCGACGCCGACCTGCTCGACGCCGCCGACCTGATCCCCGGCCAGCAGGTCGACGTCGTCGACGTGACGAACGGCGCCCGGCTGACCACCTACGTGATCCCCGGCGAGCCCGGCTCGGGCCAGATCTGCATCAACGGCGCAGCCGCGCACCTGGTCAGCCCGGGTGACGTCGTCATCCTGATCGCGTACGGCATGCTCTCGGACCACGACGCACGGACCTTCCTGCCGAACGTCGTGTTCGTCGACGAGAAGAACCGCATCGTCGAGCTGAGCGACGAGCCGGGGCACGTGCCCGACGGGTACGGCCTGGAGGAGAGCGGCCTGCCGATCGAGCCGTTCCAGCAGGCCGGCCTGGTGCGCACGGCGTCAGGCCGGGCGTGAGCCCGGCGCTCGGACCAGGGCCGCGCCTCGCGCGTTCCCTCGCGGCGCCCGCGCCGGGCTGGACCGCCGAGGCCGACGCCATAGTCGTCGGCTCAGGCATCGCCGGGCTGACGGCGGCGCTCGAGCTGCGCACGCACGTACCGCGGGTGCTGCTCGTGACGAAGGGCAGGCTCCTGTCGGGGTCGACGGTGTGGGCGCAGGGCGGGATCGCCGCCGCGCTCGACCCGTCGGACTCGCCGGAGGCGCACCTCGCGGACACGCTCGTCGCGGGCGGCGGCCTGTCGGACCCGGACGCGGTGCAAGTGCTGGTCACCGAGGGTCCGGAGCGCGTGCGCGAGCTCGTCGCCCGTGGCGCGGTCTTCGACAAGGCGGCCGACGGCGACATCGCGCTCACCCGTGAGGGCGGCCACCGTGCGGACCGGATCGCGCACGCCGGCGGGGACGCCACCGGCGCCGAGATCTCCCGGGCGCTCGTGGCGCAGATCGAGGCGGTCCGGCACGACCCGGGTATCGAGGTCGTGGAGAACGCCCTGGTGCTGGACGTGCTGACGACCCTGGACGGGCGCGCCTGCGGCGTGACCCTGCACGTGCGGGGCACGGGCTCGCGGGACGGCGTCGGCGCGGTGCTTGCCCCCGCCGTCGTGCTGGCGACCGGCGGGATCGGGCAGGTGTTCCGGTCCTCCACCAACCCGGCGGGCGCGACGGGCGACGGCATCGCCGCGGCCCTGAGGGCCGGCGCGGTGCTGGGCGACCTGGAGTTCGTCCAGTTCCACCCGACCGTCCTGTGGCTGGGTAGCGGCGCGAAGGGCCAGGTGCCGCTCATCTCGGAGGCCGTGCGCGGCGAGGGCGCCCTCCTGCTCGACGTCGACGGGCACCGGTTCATGCCGGGCGTGCACGAGATGGCGGAGCTGGCGCCGCGGGACGTCGTCGCGCACGCGATCGTACGGCAGATGGCCGCGACCGGGGCCGACAACGTGCTGCTCGACGCCCGCCACCTGGGTCGTGAGTTCCTGCGGACGCGGTTCCCGACCATCAACGCGCGGCTCCTGGAGGCCGGTATCGACTGGTCCGAGGAGCCGGTACCCGTTGCGCCCGCCCAGCACTACCACTCGGGCGGCGTCGTGACCGACCTCGACGGGCGGTCCTCGGTGGACGGGTTGTACGCCGTCGGCGAGGTGGCGTGCACCGGCGTGCACGGGGCGAACCGGCTCGCGTCGAACTCGCTGCTGGAGGGCCTGGTGTTCGCCTTCCGCGCGGCGCGCGACGTCGCCGCCCGGTTCGACGCCGGCGAGCTCAAGCCGGGGGAGCCCGCCGAGCGTTCCGGCGGGTCGGGGCTGGTCGCGGCCGCCGCCCGGTCACGCATCCAGAAGGTGACGTCCGCCGGGTCCGGCGTGATCCGGTCCGCGCGCTCGCTCGCCGAGGTCGACGAGCGGCTCGCCGCCGTCCGCGCCGACGCGCACCTGGCGGTCGAGGTGGTGGCGGAACCCCAGGCCGCCGAGTGGGAGACCACCAACGTCCATCAGGTGGCCCGCGCCCTGACCCGGGCGGCGGCGCTGCGCGAGGAGACCCGTGGTGGCCACTACCGCACGGACTTCCCGAAGCCGGACGAGGCGTGGCGGCGCCGGGTCCGGATCTGGCTGGACGACGACGGGGTCCTCCAGGCGGAATGACGCCGGCTGAGCCCGGATGCGGCACCGACTTCGGTCGGTTGCACGCTGCCGTGCGCTGAGTTCGGTCGGTTGCCTTGAGATCGGTCAGTCAAACGACCGATCTCAAGGC
>NZ_JBHXBG010000113.1:0-18670 GCF_042726755.1 Promicromonospora sp. NPDC060271
ATATTCGCCCCTCCAGGCCTGCCGAAGGGGCGAATATCCCGCACTCAACGGTCACGTGGTGGGGATGCCTACCAGCGGGGCCTGCGGGGTGGATGAGGGGAGCTCGGTGAAGCCGTAGCGGTCGTAGAACAGGCGGGCGGCGGTGTTCTCCGCCGCATAGCCCAGGTGCACACCCGGCACGCCGCGCTCGGCGAGGGCGCCCCGGAGCGTGTCGATGAGGCGGGACCCCAGGCCGCGGCGCTGGAGCACCGGGAGCAGGTCGATGTGCAGGTGGGCGGGATGCGTCGTCAGCTCGCCGTGGCGCAGGCCCCGGACCATGCGTTCCGGATCCGCGCCGTCGTGCAGGAGCTGGGCCTCGGTGTAGGCGGGGTTCCTGCCGGTGGCCGGGCCGGGGGCGGGGTGCCGGGCGACGAAACCCGGCGTCCACTCGCGGGCCCACCAGTCGACGAAGGCCTGGGTGTCGGCGACGCCGATGATGTATCCGGCCGCGCGGCCCTCGTGCTCGACCACCCACGCGAGGTCGGGGGAGTGCTCCACGTAGGGGAGCGCGTAGACGTCGGGCATGAGCAGGTCGGACGAGTAGATGCCGCGCGCGTCGTCGCCGGCAGCGGCGGTGCGGACGCAGATGTCGGCGACGTCGGCCCGGTCGGCGGCGCGGTACGGGCGGATGAATGGCTCGGTCACCCCGGCACCCTAACGCGCCGCCGCCGGGTGCGGCCGCGGCGTTCGGCTACGACTCGGGGATCGCCCCGGACGCCGACTCCAGGTGGGCGCGCACGAACCAGTGGAACTGCTCGAGCTCGTGCAGGTGACCGATGAGCAGGTCGTTCGTCACGTCGTCCAGCTTGGCGGTGTCGTCGGCGGCCTTGCGGTGGTCCGTGATCACGGACTCGTAGACCTCGTCGAGCGCGGCCAGGTGCTTCGTGGTCGTGGCGCGGCCGAGCGGGTAGTCCTCCCAGCTGCGGGCCGCGACGAGCGCGCCGGGTGTCCCGACCGGGACGCTGCCGAGGGTCGCGATGCGCTCGGCGATCTGGTCCACCATCGCGCGAACGGCGTCGACCTGCGGGTCGAGCATCTCGTGGACGCCGATGAAGTGCGGTCCGACGACGTTCCAGTGCACGTGCTTGAGCGTCAGGTGCAGGTCGTTCAGCGCGTGCAGCCGCTGCTGGAGGATCTCCGCGACCTCTGCCCCCTGCTCGGGGGTGAGGGACGGGACGGTGTAGCGAGGCAGCTTCGGGGACATGTCGGGTCCTCTCTTCCGGCGATTCTTCCCGCCGCTTCTTCCGGCGGTGCGGTCAGCTCGGTCCATCGTCACGCGACGGGCGGTCGGTCGCCAGCGCGAGGAGTGCGATCCCGACCAGGGCGAGCGCCGCAAGCAGGACGGCGGCGGTCGTCGTCGTCCCGGAGGCGAGCAGGGCGAGGGCGCCGAGGAGGCCCGTGGCGCCGAGCACAGCGACGTCGCGCCGCCAGCCGGCGGCGAGGGCCACGAGCTCGGTGTGTCCACCTGGCGGGACGTGGGCGGCCCACCAGGTGGTGCGAGCGAGGACGTGGGCGAGCAGCGCGACGGCGAGGGCCCAGGGATCGAAGGGTTCGGTGGTGAAACCCCAGAACAGCACGGCCGCGACGACGATGACGCCGCCGGCCGTCACCGGGGTGGGGCGGACGACGAGGAGGCCGGTGGCGAGGACGGCGATGACCCCGGTGAACTCGAGGGGGATGTCGGGGGTGCGACCCGCGGCGGTGAAGAGCAGGAGCGGGGTGAGCACGAGGAGCGCGAGGCGGAAGGTCCAGCCGCGGAGGGTTGGACCGGTCTCGACGGTGACGGCGGGCAGCGGGCGCCGTCCGGGGTCGTCGAGGCGGAGCCTGAGGTGCCGAAGCCGTTCGGTGAGGGAGGCGGGGATCATGGGGTGCGTCCGGGTACGTGGCGGCGGGCCGCGTGGGCGAGGGCTTCGAAGCGGACGGCGGCCTGGTCCCGCTGGGATCCGGCCCAGCGCACGACGGGGATGCCCTCGGCGTCGAGGGCGGCGATCCGGTCCTCGCGTTCGAGACGGCCGATCTGCCAGGCGATCGCGAGATGGCTCTCGATGACGGGGTGGACGTCGGGAAGGGTGTCGATCACGACGACGGGGTGGCCCGCGGTGCGCCAGGTGCGGACGAGGTGCAGGGGGTCGTCGTCGAGGAGCGTCGTGAAGAGGTAGACGATGGCGTCGGCCGGGAGCTGCGGTGGGCGTACGCGGTGCGCCGACGCGGGGTCCTTCGGATGGGCGAGGGCCAGTCCGTGCACGAGCCGGCGGAGGTGGCGTCGTCCGGCTGAGGGCGGGAGCGGACGGCGTCGGCGGGCCAGGTCCTCGAGGCCCACGCGGTCGCCCGCTTCGACCAGGGCGGTCGCGACCGAGGCCGCCGCGTGCCGGGCGAGGTCGAGCGACGTCGGCTCGTCGACCCGGATGATGCCGTAGCCGCGCCAGGTACGGACGTCGGGTCCTACCTCGTCGCGTGAGTCGACGACGAGGACCGCCGTCGCCTCGGCGGTGGAGTAGGTGCGGCGGACGTAGAGGGTTTCGAGCTCGGGGGAGCGCCGTGCGGTGGTGCGCCAGTCGATCCGGCGCAGCCGGTCGCCCGGGGTGAAGGGGTGGATGTCGCGGAGCTCGGTGCCGTCACCGAGGCGGCGTGCCGAGTGTGGTCCGGTGAGGCCGCGCAGCCGCCGCGGGAGGGGCAGACGGCCGAGCGGGGCGGCTCCCGGGAGGACGAGCCGCGTCGCGGCGCGGACCTGGGTCGGCTCCTCCTCCCAGGTGCCGTGCCGGGATCCGCGCAGGTCGACGGTGAAGGTCTGCTGGGGCCCGGTACGGACGGACGAGAGGCCGAGCGGCACCTCTCGGTCCTGGTCCTGGGTGCGGGCCGCCAGCGTCAGGTGGGTGGTGCGGTGCCCGGGCGCGGTGATGCGGAGGTGGACGATGTCGGCCCCGTCACCGGGACCGGCGGTGAGCCGAAGGGTCGCGGTGAGCTCGCCCGGGGTGGTGGGGCTCGACGGTTCGTGCAGGTCCGCGCGCAGGGGCGTGGTGGGACGGCTGGCGTAGGCCCAGGTGGCGGCGAGGAGGCCGGGTATGCCGATGAGGGCCAGGTCGGCGCGGCCGGCGAGGACGCTCGTGGCGAGCAGGAGGATGCCGACGGCGACGGCGGCGGTGTACGCCGAGATGGGGCGCCAGCCGTTGGGGCCGCCGGCGGGTCTGCCGGAGGAGGTCCGTCCGCGGGCGACGATGATGCCGCCGACGGTCATCGGGTGGGGACCGTGGCCGGCGTGGGGACGGTGTGCAGGAGGTCCGCGACGACGGTCTCGGGCCGGGTGGCCGACGCCCACGCGGTGGGGGTCAGCGTGATGCGGTGGGCGAGGACGGGGATGGCGACGCGCTTGACGTCCTCCGGCAGCACGTAGTCGCGTCCGTCGAGGACGGCGACGGCGCGCGCGAGAAGCACGAGGTTCTGCGAGCCGCGCGGGGAGGCGCCGACCTCCAGGGCCTGGTGACCGCGGGTGGCGGCGGTGAGGTCGACGCAGTAGCTGACGACGTCGGGGTCCACGGGCACCTGTTCGGTCCCGGCCTGCATGGCACGCACGGTGGTGGGGTCGACGACGCGGCGGACGGAGGTGGCTTCCTGGCGGCGGGCGAGCCGCCGGGTGACGACCTCGGCCTCCTGCGCGCGGTCGGGGTAGCCGACGCCGAGGCGGACCATGAAACGGTCGAGCTGAGCCTCCGGCAGGGGGTAGGTGCCCTCGTACTCGACGGGGTTGGAGGTGGCCAGCACGTGGAACGGGTCGGGCAGTGGGCGGCTGGTGCCCTCGATGGAGACCTGCCGCTCGGCCATGGCCTCCAGCAGCGCGGACTGGGTCTTCGGTGCGGTGCGGTTGATCTCGTCGGCGAGGAATAGGCCGGTGAAGACGGGTCCGGGGCGGAACTCGAAGGTGCGGGTCGCCGGGTCGAAGACCGAGGAGCCGGTGATGTCCGCCGGCAGCAGGTCAGGGGTGCACTGGAGGCGCGCGAAGTCGAGGCCGAGGGCGGCGGCCAGCGAGCGCGCGGCGAGGGTCTTGCCGAGGCCTGGTACGTCCTCGAAGAGGACGTGTCCGCCGGCCAGGATGGTGGCGAGGGCCACCTGGAGCGCGTCGCGCATGCCGACGACGACTGTGCCCACCTCGGCGAGGACCTGTTCGCCCAGTGCCGCGACGTCGGCGACGGGCAGCGGTGCTGGGCCGGTCTCGGGGCCGGTCTGGGTGCCGGTGCGGTCAGGCATGGTTCTCCTCGGTGGTGGGTGCGGCGCCGAGGCGGTCTATCGCGTCGAGCCAGGTCTGCACGGTGCGCGCGGTGGGGGGCCGTCGGGACCCCAGCTGGCGCAGGACGCGAGCGCCGAGAAGTCGTTCGGCGTCGGGTTGGGCTGCGGGGTCGGACGGGTCGACGCCGTGTGCGCGGAGCCGGTCGGCGGCGAGCGCCTGGATGCGGCGGACCACGCGGTCGGTGACGTGGCCGTCGCGGCCGAAGACGGACCAGCCGAGGTCGGACACGTCGTGGCGTCCGCCGGCGCGTGCCTGGATGGGGAGGTGGGGCCATTCGGGGTCGGGGGCGCGGGAGTCGGTGGCGGACCACAGGATGCTGATCGCGGCGGCTACGGCTGCTGCGGCGGTCGCGTGCCAGGGGTCGATGACGTTCCAGAAGACGAGTCCGGCGGCGGCGAGGCTTGCGATGACGGTGACGGTGGTGATGCGCCGCCAGTTCCAGGTCCTCATGCTCGGCCTTGTTCGCTGTCGGTCGCGCTGTCGGTTGCGGGGCCGGTGGTGGGGTCGGTCGCGGGGTTGTCGATGTGGAGGCTGCGTGCGATGTCCGCGAGCGCCGTTCGGGCCTGGGTGACGGCGGTTCGGTCGATGGGCCGGTCGGTGAAGCGGGCGCGTTGGTAGAGGGTGCGCAGGCGGGCGACGGCGGCTGGTGGTGCGGGGGTGTTGGCGAGGACGGTTCCGGTGAACTCGGTGGGGGTCTGGGCGGGGTCGCGGTGGGCGCCTGCGCGGGCTGCGGCTTCTTCGAGGGCTACCCAGGCGGCGACGACGGCGTCGCGGGGGCGGGCGTGGCCGTCGAGGTGGGCGAGGGCGCGGGTGACGGCGTCCTGGAGCTCGGGGAGGTCGACGGTGTCGTCGGTGGTCGCGGTGCCGGTGCCTGCGGTGAGGTTGTCGGGTGTGGTGTCGGTCCGTGCGCGGAGGATGGTGAGGAGCTTGCGGGTGGCGTAGCCGAGGAGGGCTGCGACGAGGAGGCCGAGGAGGATGGCGGTGATGAGGGTGATCCAGCGGGGGTCGCGGGTGGGTTCGTCGAGGTGCTGGGGTGCTGAGCTGGGGGTGGGGACGGGGCTCGGTGGGGGCTGTTGCTGGGGCAGGGAGAGCTCCGGGGTGGGCAGGTGGGGCGGGCTGAAGCGCCAGGGGGTGGCGGTGGCTGCGCCGAGTACCACGACGGTGACCAGGAGGAGGGTGATGGTCAGGCGGGTGATGGGCTTCATGCTGTGCCGGTCGTGCTGCCGGTCGTGCTGCCGGTCGTGCTGCCGGTCGTGCTGCGGGCGGTGAGCTGGTGGGCGTGGATGCCTGCCGCGGCTGCCGCGACGAAGGAGGCGGGGTCGGCGTCGAGGTCGCGGCCCATGGTGCGCAGGCCGCCTGGTGCGGTGCGCAGGGTGTCGAGGAGGGTGGTGTCGGTGGGGACGTCGACGAGGGTGTGGCGGGTTCCGGCGAGGGTTTTTGCCTGTTCGTGGATGCGGTGGGTGAGGGGCGCGCCCCAGGCGGGCAGGTGCTCGAGGGCGGTGTCGGGTACGGGGACGGGGACGTCGGCGGGGGCGAGGGCGACCCTGGTGTATGCGGTCAGGGAGTGGTGGGAGATGCCGAGGTGGCGGTCGCGGGGGTCCGCCCCGGACACGCGCAGGGAGGCGACGGGGCGTCCGCGGAGGGTGGCGGCGGCGTTGACGGCCTCTCCGGCGGCGACGCCGGAGTAGCCCCAGCGGGTGCCGGTGCCGAGGTTGCCGGGGCCTTGGGCGACGACGGCGATGTCGCACCCGGCGACGTGCCGGGCAGCGAGCAGGCCGGTGTGCACGGTCACTGCTTCGAGGTCGCCGCCGAAGGCCTGGCCGACGGTGACGCACGTGGTGAGCCAGTCGGCGTCGCGCAGGGCGGCGACGGTGCGGGAGAACGCTGCGGGCAGCGCGCCGCCGTCGGTCATGACGTAGGCGATCCGTAGCGTGTCCGGGGCTCCGCCGGTGGTCGTGTGGGCGTGGCGCAGCCCGGCGACGACGGCGGGTAGTGCGGAGTGCAGGTCCGCGACGACGACGGGCATGCCGTCGAGGCTGTCGGCGTCGGTCAGGGTCGCGTGGTGGGGCGACTCCTGTTCGTCGACGCCGAGCACCATGGTCTGCAGGGGCGTGTACCGGGCCTTGACGAGGTGTCCCGGGCCGGGGGTCGGGTCGGGTGGCAGGGGGGTGCCTGCCGAGGCCGGTCCCACGACGAGCGCGTACCCGCCGGTGCCCAGCCCGCGTGCGAGTGCGGAGACGTTCAGGAGCAGCGCGTCGCCCGGGCGGGGGTCGCCCACGAGGTCGGTGTACGCGAGGGCACGCACTGTCACCGGCTCTGTCACCGGCCCGGCGGCGTCACGCCCTGGCAGGGGGCGGTCGAGCGTCACCTCGAGCTCGAGTGCGCCCCGCCACGACCTGCCTGTGGAAATCACGGTCCCGATCCGCCACGTCATCACAGGGTGGAGGCTACCGAACGCTACCGTTGTCCTGATGTCCATCGACCCGTCCCCCAGCGCGCAGTCCGCGTCGTCCTCCGCCCCGTCGTCCGGCCTGAACCCCGCCGAGCGGCTCCTGAACCTTGTCATCGCGCTCGTGAACACGAATGCCGCGATGACCAAGCAACAGGTCCGCACCGCGGTGGCCGGGTACGCCGACGCACCCAGCGACGAGGCGTTCGAGCGGATGTTCGAGCGCGACAAGGACATGCTGCGGGCTCTTGGCATCCCGGTCGTGACGGTCGGGACCGGTGGGCACACCGACGAGCTCGGGTACCGGATCGACCAGGACGCCTACGCGCTGCCGCCGATCGACCTCACCCCGGCCGAGCTCGGCGTGCTGTCCCTGGCCGCCCAGTTCTGGCAGGACAAGACCCTGCAGACGGACATCAACCGAGCGATGGTCAAGCTGCGTGCGGCCGGCGCCGGAGACCCCTCGGCGGACGCGCTGGCCGGCCTCGCGCCGTCGGTACGCGCGGTGGGCGACGCGTACGGTCCCCTCATGGAGGCGATCGAGGCCCGCCGCACGGTGACGTTCAGCTACCGGGCCGCGTACAACGGCGCTGTGCTGACCAGGCACGTCGAGCCGTGGCGCATCGCGGCCCGCGACGGCGGCTGGTATCTCATGTGCTTCGACCGTGACCGGCAGGCTCCCCGCGTGTTCCGCATGTCGCGCATCGAGTCCCGCGTGCGCATCACCGGTCCCGTCGGCGCGTACGAGATCCCCGACTTCGAGACCGACGTCATGCTCGGCAAGGCCCACGGCGAGGTCCGGTCGGCGGTCGTCGCCGTCCGCCCCGAACGCGCCGGAGCGCTGCGCGCCCGCGCCAAACCGGTGCCGGAGGGCGAACGCGAGGCCTACGGCGAGCGCCTGCCCCGACCCGTCGGGGCGAGTGCCGGTGACCGCGAGGGCGATCACGCCGGGTGGGACATCCTCGAGGTGCCCTACCGGTCCCTGTCCGGTATGGCGTCCGAGGCCGCTGGATACGGGGCGGCGCTGGTCGTGCTCGAACCCGAACCGGTACGGAACGAGACGCTGCGCAGGCTCACCGCGGCGGCGGCACTGGGCGCCGGCTCCGTTGCCGGCGCGGGAGCACAGGGGGCGTCCCGTGGCTGAGCGCGCGGACGACAGACTGCTGCGCCTGCTGGGCATCGTCGCCTACCTGGACGGCGCGGGGCCGGTGCCCGTCGCCGACCTGGCCCGGCGGTTCGGGACCACGCCGGCACAGATCCAGAAGGACGTCGACGCCCTGTGGGTCTCCGGCACACCCGGGTACTGGCCCGACGACCTGATCGACTTCGACGCCGCGTCCATCGACCGCGGCGTGGTGCACCTGACCGAGGCGCGGGGCATGACCCGGCCGCTGCGGCTCGGCACCCGGGAGGCCGTCGCGCTGGTCGCCGCGCTGCGCGCCATGAAGGCCACCGGCGCAGTCCAGGCCGACCCCGCCCGGTCCGCGGTCGTCGAGTCGGCGCTGCGCAAGCTGACCGACGCGACGGGCGAGGCGGCGAACGCCGTCGACGTACGTCTCGCCCCCGGCGGAGACCGGCAGGTCGTCTCCGCGATCACGTCCGCGCTGACCAACCACCACCGGCTGCGGATCCGGTACGTGACCTCGTCGGACGTCGTCAGCGAACGCGAGGTGGACCCCGTCCGGCTGCACACGCAGGACGAGTTCGCCTACCTCGCCGCCTGGTGCTACCGCGCCGCCGCGCCCCGCACCTTCCGCGTCGACCGCATCCTGGAGGCCACCGAGACCGACCTCCCCGTGCAGGAGCACCCGGGTGTGGGGGAGCGGGCGGCCGAGATCGACTTCGCCGCACTGTTCGCCGGCGGGTCCGCACCGCTGGCGACCGTCCGGTTCGCGCCACGCGCACGGTGGTTCGCCGAGGAGGTCCCCGTCGAGTCGGTACGCAACCTGCCCGACGGCGACTTCGAGGTCACCCTGCGCGTCACCAACCCGGGCTGGCTGCGCAGCACCCTGATCCAGCTCGCCCCGTACGTGCGGTCCGTCTCGCCGAGCTCCCTGGCCGACGACGTCGCGGGGGCCGCCGCCGAGGCCCTGGCCCTCTACCAAACCGGACACGACACGGGGCAGGACACGGGGCCTGGAACAGGTTCGCCGACCCGAGACGCAGCCACATCCACAAATTCACACTAGGCTTGGCAACCATGTGGTTCTGGGTATGGACCCTGCTGATCGTAGGCAGCCTCGTCGGAGCGTTCTTTCTCGCCCGTTCTCTCTGGCGGTCGGCAAAGGGTCTGATGGAAGAGCTGGGACGAGCGTCGCGCCGCATCGGCGAGGCGAGCGACCGGATGCAAGAGCTGTCCGACCGGGCACGCGAGGTCGCGACGACGCGACACGCCGGCCCCAGCCTGTTCGACGACGTGACGATCCACTACCAGCGCGTCAACGCGCAGCGCACCGCTCGTGCCGGCCGCAAGGACGCGCGCCGGGCGCGGCACGTCGTGACGTGGCAGAAGTGGAAGCACTTCAACGACTGAGCAGCACCGACCGCCGCCGGCCGCTCAGCATCGGTCGGCGGGGGCGTCGTCAGGGTCGTCGGCAGGGGAGCGCAAGGGCTGAGCACCGGTCGGCGGGCTGAGGTGGTCCAGCCGGACGGCATCGGCCTTGGGTACCGAGACCACGCTCGAGGTGCCCCGCTCCCACTCGCGCGGGATGAGCAGGTACTGACCGCCCGAGACGACCATGAGGACCAGGCCGTCGTACCGGTACCGGAAGGCGGACTCGTCGGCCGGGCACACCGTCGTCGTGACGCCCGGCTCGACGATCTGCAGGTCGGAGGTTCTGAAATTTACCGTGATACCGCACCGCGACGCTGGTCAGACGCGTAAATTCCTGGTCACCAGTCAAGGCACGACTCGAGCCGCAGCGCTCGACACAGCAGCGCCGGCACCCGAACTTGCGGCTGGGTGGTGAACCGTCGTCGGCCAAGGCCCGTGCCGGCCGCAAGGACGCGCGCCGGGCGAGGTGCGTCGTGACATGGCAGCAGTGGAAGCACTTCTACGGCTGAACCGGCAAGCGTCTGTGCGCTTGGAGATTGATTCCGCTCCCCGGACAACCCGCGGTAGGCCCATGGTTAACCGTTGACGAATTTTAGCTCCGAGCATGGCCAACTAGGCGATCACTGCCACGACTTTCGTGGCTTACGACCTGAAGTCGTGGCAGCGTCGCCCGTGTCCGGGTTATCCGGCTTGGACACTTACCTAGCGATCTAGGAGTCCCGTTGAAGAGATCAAGACGAAGGCAGGCAGGGATCACGCTCCTTGCGTGCGCCCTGCTCGTCGCCAGCCAGCCCGCGCTCGCGTCTGCTCGGGACAATTCCAGCGGGCCCGAGACGACCACCGCGGTAGATGCTCCTAAGGACCTGACGACTGAGGAGGAGGCGCAGTTGCGCTCCTTCTTCGACGAGTACGACGTCCCCGTCGAGGACCAGAATTCTCTTCTGGAGTCTTACGAGAGCGGTGACCGGTGGCTTTCGATGACTGCTGGGGCGGAGCCCGTCGAGGTTCGCACCGAGAACAAGGCAGGGATGCGTTCCACCGTCAGCACCTACGAGGACGGCTCGGTAGCCGTTGCCGGTACTCAGGTGCCGACGAAGTCTGCCCCTACTGGAGTGGGGCCACTCTCCGTGACAGGTTGCAGCACTTCTGGTTCCACCCGGGTGGTGACCTACTCGAACTGTCTGGCTAAGGTCGACAACGGTGTGGTCATGATGTCTTTCCGGTTCACGTGGCGGCTGTACGTCGGATCCAGCGCCAGCATCACCAGCTTCGATCCCGAAAGCCGCAATCACCGCTGCATCGGCTGCATCATGAGTGACCACCGTGTCTACCGCATCAGCAGCACCAACGTGCGGTATTCCGCGACCATCGGCCTGCCGCCGGGCGAGTACCTCGGCTGGATGGGCGTGCGAGTGAGCACGAGTGGCGCCTCGACCTACCAAGGTCCCTGAGTGCTGGTCAGCTTGCTGATAGCCAGCTCTGGTAGCAGCGAGCAGGCACTGCCGACGTGAAGTTCACACCGTGGCGGTGGCCGCGCCCGATAGGGGACGGTCGCCGCCGCGGGCTTGGGCTGCGCTACCTCGTGTCTACCAAGGCGCTACCTTTGCGCCCCTCAAGTCCGCGTAGGATCGGTCATATCCGCACCACGCGTATCAGTCGCACCGTAAGGAGTCATCATGGCAGGCGCTATGCAGCCTTGGCACTGGATCGTTCTGCTCGTCGTCGTCCTCCTGCTCTTCGGGTCCTCGCGCCTGCCGGGCCTGGCCAAGAGCGTCGGCCAGTCGATGAAGATCTTCAAGAAGGAGGTCAAGGACCTGCGCGAGGACGGTTCCGGTAACGCGAACAGCAACGTCGCTGACGCCCCGGGCGGGACGACCACCTCCAGCCCGAGCTCGACGGCGGGACCGGGCGCGAGCTCGAACACCGACGAGGTACCGGGTTTGATCTCCAACAGGGACCGCGACATCCCCAAGGCCTGATCGGTGGCACGTACTCGGCGGCCGGCCGACGGCCGCATGCCTCTGCTCGCGCACCTGCTCGAGCTGCGCAAGAGATTCGTCCTGATAGCGGTCGGCCTCGTGGTCGGCGCCGTCGCCGGATGGTTGCTCTACGACCCGTTGCTGGTCCTGCTCCAGCGTCCCCTCGTGGTGTCGGAGGAGCTGCGGGGCAACGAGATGACCCTGAACTTCGCCGGCCCGATGGCGGCACTGGACCTGAAGATCAAGTCGTCCCTGTTCCTCGCCGTGTTCCTCACCTGCCCCTGGTGGCTCTACCAGGTGTGGGCGTTCATCACCCCGGGCCTGAACAAGAACGAGCGGAAGTACGCGTACGGGTTCGTCGGTGCGGCGTTCCCACTGTTCCTCGGCGGCGCATACATGGCATGGCTCGTGTTCCCGCACGCGATCGAGATCCTGTCCGGGTTCCTGCCGGACGACGCGACGGCGTTCACCAACGCCCAGGAGTACCTGTCGCTCGTGATGCGGCTGCTCATCGCGTTCGGGCTCGCGTTCCTGTCCCCGGTGCTGCTGGTGGGCCTGAACTTCGCGGGACTTCTGACCGGCAACGCGCTGCTGGCCGGCTGGCGGTGGGCGATCCTCGTCGCGTTCACGTTCGCCGCGATCATCACGCCCACACCGGACGCCATGACGATGATCCTCGTCGCACTGCCGATCTGCGTGCTCTACTTCGCCGCCGTCGGCGTCGCGCAGCTGCACGACAGGCGCGTCGAGAAGCGGCTGGCCGCCGCAGAGCTCTGAGCCACAGCCCCGGAGCGTGCCTGTCGCGCCCGGGGCTGTCGGTGAGGGACCGTAGGCTGTGCCCATGAGCGAGCTGAGCCCCGCCGAGCGGTACACGGCCTTCCGGACCCAGAGCCGTTCAGCGGCCGAGCACCCCGAGCTGACCCGCTTCCGGGAGGTCATCGGCTTCGAGCTCGACGACTTCCAGGTGCAGGCCTGCGAGGCCCTCGAACAAGGGCGCGCCGTGCTCGTGGCGGCCCCCACCGGAGCCGGCAAGACGGTCGTCGGCGAGTTCGCCGTCCACCTCGCGCTGGCCTCGGGCCGCAAGGCGTTCTACACCACGCCCATCAAGGCCCTGTCCAACCAGAAGTACGCCGACCTCGCGCGCCGCCACGGCATCGACAACGTCGGCCTGCTCACGGGCGACACCACGATCAACGGCGACGCACCAGTGGTGGTCATGACCACCGAGGTGCTCCGCAACATGCTCTACGCGGGGTCCCCGACCCTGGACGGCCTGGCGTACGTGGTCATGGACGAGGTGCACTACCTCGCCGACCGCTTCCGCGGCCCCGTCTGGGAAGAGGTGATCATCCACCTCTCCGACGACGTTCAGCTCGTCTCCCTGAGCGCGACCGTGTCCAACGCCGAGGAGTTCGGCGACTGGCTCGAGATGGTGCGCGGCGACACCGCCGTCGTCGTCTCCGAGCGCAGGCCTGTACCCCTGTGGCAGCACGTCCTCATGTCCTCGCCCGAGCCGCGCGGCAAGCCCCGCATGCTCGACCTGTACGCAGGGCACGTCGACCCGACCGACCCCGGCACCAACCCGCCCATCAACCCCGACCTGTCCGCCGCGTTCCGCTCCGGGCGCGGCGGCAGCCGCCCCGGCGACTACCGCGGCGGCCCCGGCGGACGACGCGGCCGGGGCGCAGGCCGTGGCCGCGACCGCGGGTACCGCGGCGGTGACGGACGCCGCAGCGACGACAGCACCGGTGGCATCGGCCCGAGCCGGCGCACCCCGCCGCGGTTCATCGTCATCGACGCCCTGAACGCCGACGCCCTGCTGCCCGCGATCTACTTCGTGTTCTCCCGCGCGGGCTGCGAGGCCGCCGTCGACCAGTGCCTCAAGGCCGGGCTTCGGCTGACCTCCCCGCAGGAGGAGGCCACCATCCGCTCGGTCGTGGAGGAGCGCACCGCCGCCATCCCGCCGGAGGACCTCGACGTGCTCGGCTACTGGTCCTGGTCACAGGCCCTGGCCCGTGGCGTCGCGGCCCACCACGCCGGCATGCTCCCCGTGTTCAAGGAGACCGTCGAGGACCTCTTCTCACGCGGCCTCGTCAAGGTCGTGTTCGCCACCGAGACCCTCGCGCTCGGCATCAACATGCCCGCCCGGTCCGTCGTCCTGGACAAGCTCGTCAAGTGGGACGGCACCAGCCACGTCCCCGTCACCCCTGGCGAGTTCACGCAGCTCACCGGGCGCGCCGGCCGCCGCGGCATCGACATCGAGGGCCACGCCGTCGTCGTCGACCACCCGGCCCTCGACCCTGTGGCGCTGGCCGGCCTCGCGTCCAAGCGCCTCTACCCGCTGAAGTCCAGCTTCCGGCCCACGTACAACATGGCCGTCAACCTCGTCGCCCAGGTCGGCCGCGACCGCGCGCGCGAGGTCCTGGAGACCTCCTTCGCGCAGTTCCAGGCCGACCGTGGCGTGGTCGGCCTCGCCAAGCAGGCCCAGGCCCACGCCGAGGCCCTCGACGGCTACGCCAAGGCCATGTCCTGCGACGTAGGCGACTTCGGCGCGTACATGGACCTGCGCCGCGCCATCAAGGACCGCGAGAAGGAGCTGTCACGGGCCGCGTCCGGCGCCGAACGCGCACAGATCGTGGCCTCCCTCGAGGCGCTGCGCCGCGGCGACGTCGTCGAGGTCCCCACCGGACGACGGCGCGGGTACGTCCTCGTCCTCGACCCGGGCGAGCCCGGCGGGTTCGACGGGCCGCGCCCCACGGTCCTCACCCAGGAACGCCAGGTCAAGAAGCTGACCCTCGCCGACGCGCCCGCCGGCCTGGAGACCGTCACGACCGTGAAGATCCCCAAGGCGTTCAACCCCCGCAAGCCCGACGCCCGCCGCGACCTCGTCTCCTCCATGCGCAACGCGCTGGGCGCCCTCGCCGACGACGTCCCCTCCGCCCACTCCACCAGCACCCCCGCCGGCGCCCGCACGCGCAGGCCCCAGGTCGGACGGCGGTCCGACGCCTCGACCGACGCCGAGCTCGCCCGGCTCCGCAAGGCCCTCAAGTCGCACCCGTGCCACGCCTGCCCCGAACGCGACGACCACGCACGGTGGGCGGAACGGTGGAACAAGCTCAAGCGGGAGCACGACCAGCTCGTGCGTCGCGTCGAGGGCCGCACCGGGTCCATCGCCCGCACCTTCGACCGCACCCTCGACGTGCTGCTGACCCTCGGCTACCTGCAGCGCACCTCCGAGCAGCGGATCCGGGTCACCGACGACGGCCGCTGGCTGCGCCGCCTCTACGCCGAGAACGACCTGCTCCTGGCCGAGTGCCTGCGCCGAGGGGCGTGGGACGGCCTCGACCCGGCAGGCCTGGCCGCCGTCGTGTCAACGGTCGTGTACCAGTCACGGCGCGACGACGCCCCCGACCCGTACATCCCCGGAGGCCCCACCGGGCGCCTGGCCGGCGTGCTGGACGAGACCCAGCGGGTCTGGTCCGAGGTCGACGACCTCGAGGAGGCGCACGGCATCGAGGCCACCGGCCCGCTCGACCTCGGACTGGTCGGTGCGATGTACCGGTGGGCGTCCGGCAAGACGCTGGACAGCGTGCTGCGCGGCTCCGACCTCGCCGCCGGCGACTTCGTGCGCTGGTGCAAGCAGGTCGTCGACGTGCTCGACCAGCTCGGGGGCGCCGCGCCGTCGGAGAAGCTGCGCACCACGGCACGCAAGGCGCAGGACGCGGTGCTGCGCGGGGTGGTGGCGTACTCGAGCCTCTGACCAGCCGCGCCGGGCGGGCTGATCACATACGATTTCCACCGTGAGCCAGCCCGCCCGATCCATCCTGTACCGCAACGGCGTCATCCACTCGTCGGCGGACCCCTTCGCCGAGGCGATCCTCGTCGACGACGGCGTGGTGGCCTGGCTCGGTGCGAACGACACCGCCGCGGGCCTCGCCGCCCGCGCGGACCGGGTGATCGACCTGGACGGCGCGCTGGTGACGCCCGGGTTCGTCGACGCGCACGTCCACGTGCTGGAGACCGGCCTGGCGAGCGACGCCGTGGACCTCACGCCTGCCGGGGGAGTGCACTCCCTCGCCGACGCGCTGGCCGCCCTGCACAAGGGCGCCCGGCGGCTGGCCGCCGCCGACCCGTCCGGTGACCAGGTGCTGCTCGCCTTCGGCTGGGACGAGCAGACCTGGCCCGAGGAGCGCACGTTCACCCGGCAGGAGCTCGACGACGCCTGCGGCGGCCGTCCCGTCTACGCGGCACGCGTCGACGTGCACTCGGCAGTGGTCTCCAGCGCGATGGCCGCCCGGGCCGGCATCGAACGCGACCCCGCCTGGACCGGTATGGGAATGTCGGGCTCCGGCTGGTCCGACGCCCCCGTCGACACCGGCCTGGTCACCGCCGACCTCCACCACACGGTGCGCGCCGTCGCCCACACGCTGTCCCCCGAGCGCCGCACCCGCCTCTACCGCGAGACCCTCGCGGCGTGGGCGACCCGCGGCATCGTGTCCGTGCACGAGATGAGCGGCGCGCACCTCGACACCCGGGCCGGCCTCGCCGAGCTGTACGCGATGACGTCCACCGCCGATCCGGACGCCCCAGCCCTGCCGCACCTTGCCGCCTACCGCGGCGAGCTCTGCCGCACGCCCGACGACGCCAGCGCACTGCTGGCCGAGCTGCCGTTCCTCACCGGGATCGGCGGGGACCTCAACGTCGACGGCTCCATCGGGTCCCGCACCGCCGCCCTGCGCAGCCCCTACTCCGACCTGCCGCTGGACCCCTCGTCCGCGTCCTTCTCCGGCGCGCTGACCCACGCCGACGGCAGCCCGTGGACCGGCAACCTGTACCTGACCGCCGAGCAGATCGCCCACCACCTGGCCGCCGTCCAGAACGCCCGAGGCGCGGGCGCGGGCGTGCAGGGCGCGTTCCACGTCATCGGGGACCGCGCGATGGACACCATGGTCCTCGGGCTCCAGATCGCCGCCCAGCTCACCGGCGACAGCGCCGTACGCGCCGCGCACCACCGCATCGAGCACGGGCTGTTCGTGGACGCCACCACGCTCGCCGTACTCCTCGCGCAGGGCGTCGGCCTGTCGGTCCAGCCGGCGTTCGACTCGTCCTTCGGCGGCAGCAAGGGCGTCTACGCCACCCGCCTCGGCCCCCTGCGCGCCGGATCGCTCATGCCGTTCGCCGACCTCGCCCAGGCCGGGGTGCCGCTCGCTTTCGGGTCCGACGCCCCGGTCACACCCGTGGACCCCTGGCAGGGCGTGCGCGCCGCGACCAGCCACGAGGACCCCGACCAGCGCATCTCCGCGGGTGCCGCGTTCCGTGCCCACACCCGCGGCGGCTGGCGCCTCGCCGGCCTCGACCACACCGGCGCCGGGCAGCTGCGGGTCGGCGCGCCCGCGCACCTCGCCGTCTGGCGGGCCGAACGGCTCGGCGTGCAGGCCGCCCCCGGCCGCCTCAGCTCCTGGAGCGAGGAGGCCCGGGCGGGCACGCCCCTGCTGCCCGACCTCGCCCCGGACGCCGCCCAGCCGCAGTGCCTGCACACCCTCCGCGCCGGCACCATCCTCCACGACACGTTCTAGGACGGCGGGGCGGCGGTAGGCTGCGGGCGTGCGTCTGCCCGAGCCGTCCCGGCTGCTGTCGCTGTTTCTCACGGTGGCCGGCGGCCTCCTCCTGTGGAGCGCGTTCCCCGATGCCGGAGCGTGGCCCGCCGCCTTCGTCGCCGTCGCCGTCCTGTACTGGTCGCTCGGGCGGGACAGCGCCTGGTGGAACTCCCTGATCGGGCTCCTGTTCGGCCTGGCCTTCTTCCTGCCCCACCTGTGGTGGGCGCGCGAGTCGACCGAGACAGCGCCCTGGATCGCCATCTCGACGGTCGAGGCCCTGTTCCTCGCCGTGTTCGGCGCGCTGTGGACCTGGGTACGCCGCACCAGGTTCCTGCGCCGCCGCGGCTGGCGGCTCGCCGCGGCGTTCGCCGTGCTCTACGTGGCGGTGGAGCAGTGGCGCGCCGAGGTCCCGTTCGGCGGGTTCCCCTGGGGCCGCCTCGCCTGGGCGATGGCGGGCACCCCCACCGGACGCGCCGCCTGGCTGGGCGGCACCGTCGCCGTGAGCCTGCTCGTCGCGTTCGCAGGCGTGCTCCTCGCCCTGGCGGTGGCCGCCCTGGTTCGTGCGGTCCGGCTCCGCGCCGCACCAGCTATCACGCCAGGTACCGCACCGGCGAGCACCCTCGGGTCCGACCGCGGCCCACGGCACAGCACGCCCGGACGCGAGGCTCGCCGCGCCGCCGGGGCCATCCTGCTGGGTCTCGCGGTAGCCGTCGCGCCGCTCGTGCTGCCGCTCGCGACGTCCGCGAGCGCCGGCGCCGTCGAGGCGCCGGACGGGGCCGAGGTTCATGACGCGGGGAGCGACCTGGCGGAGGACGGGACGCTGTGGGCGGGTGCGGTGCAGGGGAACGTGGGGGAGCCGGGTCTTGGTGCTTTCGCGAACCGGGCGGAGGTGCTGAACAACCATCTGGAGGGTACGTACACGCTGGCGGAGGACTTCGCGGGTGAGCTGGACGTGGTGCTGTGGCCGGAGAACGGCAGCGACCTGGACCCGCAGACGACGCCGGAGGTGGCGCGGGGGCTGGATGCGGCGGCGACGGCGGTAGGGGCGCCGATCCTGGTGGGGGCGCAGGAGTTCCCTGACGCGGGTGGGCGGTACAACGTGCTGCTGCTGTGGCAGGCGGGTGGTGGTGTGATCGGGCGGTACGCGAAGCAGCATCCGGCGCCGTTCGGTGAGTACATCCCGATGCGGTCGTTCCTGCGGTTGTTGTCGGACCAGGTGGACCGGGTGACGACGGACATGATCGCGGGGGTGAACCCGCCGGTCGTGGAGGTGCCGAGCCGGCTGGGGCAGGGCGGGTACCGGATGGGCACGATCATCTGTTTCGAGGTGGCGTACGACGAGATCGTGCGGGACGCGGTCCTGGAGGGTGCGCAGGTGCTGGTGATCCCGACGAACAATGCGTCGTTCGGGTTCACGGCGGAGTCGACGCAGCAGCTTGCGATGTCGCGGATGCAGGCGATCGCGACGGGCCGGGCGGCGGTGCAGATCTCGACGGTGGGGGTGTCGGGGGTGATCACGCCGGACGGCACGGTGGTGCGGCGTACGGGGTTGTTCACGGCTGACGAGTTCGTGGCGCACCTGCCGTTGCGGTCCTCGATCACGCCGGCGGTGGCCGCGGGGTACTGGCCGGGCTGGGTGGTCGGTGGGCTTGCGGTGGCCCTGGTCGTGGCGGGGCTGGCCGGTGGACGTAGAAGACGTGGCGCTGGGCGTGAGAACCGGACATAGGAACCGGTAGACGCGGGAACGACCGTCGGGTCCGGACCATGTGG